>JBAYVO010000001.1:0-186050 GCA_041674545.1 Candidatus Nanopelagicales bacterium
CACGTCGGACGCCACGTAGCCCCACGTGCTGGAGCCGTTGAGATTGACCGACGCCGTGACCGTGCGCGGGCCCGTCGCGATCACAGAGATCGACTCCACCACAGCGGTGAACTGGCGGAACAGGTCGCCGTCGGCCCAGTCCCGGTGGTCGAGCCCATCGCGGTAGGCCACAGCCTGGCGCTGCGCCTCGACCGCGACCAGTCGGGCCAGCTCCATGTCGCCATCGGAGAATCGGTCGGTGTATCCAGCGGTGTTCGTCATGAGATAAGACTAGCACAGCAACACCAGCAAGGCAAGCAACCGAGCAAAAGAAATCCCCGGGCAGCGGGAGGCAACCCGGGGCAGCGGAACCGAGCCCGTCAGTCCTTGAAGCCGAGGTAGGGCCAGTACACGATGGTGTCAAGCCCCATGTTGTCGACCGACATGCGGGAAGCCATGCCCTCGAAGATCGACGCCAGCTCCAGCTGGTCCTGCTCGAACTGCGCGTCTGACTCCTCGTCACCGTCCAGAGCCTCGACCTCCTCGCGGATGGTCTCGGCGTGGCCCAGCAGCGAGGTCTTGACGTCGTAGTAGGGGCCCTCGATCACGATGCCGACACAGCGAGAGCCGAACATGCCTCGTCCGGAGTAGTCCTCGCGGATGTCGGTGTAGGCGACCAGCTCCAGGGCCGACTCGAAGTCGTAGCGGGAGATTTCGGTGTTCGTCATGAGGTAAGACTAGCACAACAGGTGCAGCAAAGCAAGCAACTCAGCAAAAGAAAGGGGGCCGGATCCCCGCAGGAACCCGGCCCCGTCCGACCCGGAGGTCAGCCCGTCATCGTGACCATGAGCCCGATCCCGTGGTTGGCACCGCCACACGCACAGGTGCAGGTCGCGCCCACAGCAGCGAGGCAAGAGCTGTTGCACTTGTGCTTCGCGGCCGTCGACATGGTGCCGACCAGCTGCGCAGCGCGGACCCGGACCGGCTTCGCACCGTGGTTGGAGCACTTGAGGACGAAGTACGCGTCCTTGATCGCGTGCGTCTTGCAGCCCTTGCGGGGACAGGAAGCCGACCAGCGGTTGAACTTCTTCGTGACCGGAGCCTTCGGGGCCGCCTTGGGCAGGGCCGGTGCGGGCGCCGTGTTGGCCGCAGGGGCGACGAAAGCGGGCAGGGCGACCACCGGAGCGGTGGGAGCCAGGTTGCAGGTGCGCACCGCCTTGATGTCGATGTGGCGGAGCTGGACCCGGGAGCCGTTGTCCCAGTGCGAGCACTTGGAGCAGACCGGGCCGGTCAGCGTGTGAGCCGGGATGGTGTGGGCGGGGGTTCCGGTGTTCGTCATGTCTAAAGACTAACCCAGCAAGGCAAGCAAGTCAAGTATTTCAGCCAAGATTCTTTGGACAGAGAAAACCCCGCCACCCGGGAAGGCAGCGGGGCCGTGAGTCAGGAGGTCAGCAGCCGTCGTCGGTGAACGCAGAGATGAGCGCGTCGATGACCAGGATCGACAGACCGCCGGACACGTCGACCTGACCGATCACGTCCCACCGGGCCTCGGAGGTGAACTGCTCCAGCCGGAACGAACGGGAGCCGATGTCGGTCCAGCGGAACCCGACACAGCCGCGCACGAACATGCCGTCGGCAGCGGCAGGCTCGAAGTCCAGCTCCTCGACGAGCAGGATCTCAATGTCGGACGAGGAAGCGGGGGCGTAGCGGGGGAAGTTCGCGGTGTTCGTCATAAACCAAAGATACCAGCTAGAGGTCAGCAAGTCAAGCAATCCAGCAAAAGAAAATGGCCCCCACCCGGATGGGCAGGGGCCAGACAGCAGGAGGTTGGAACAGCAGAGCCGGTCAGCCAGCCCACATCGCGATGAGAGACCGCAGCGATCGCGCCGGGTCCTCGGGGTTCAGCTCCATGCTCGCCACCATGTCCAAGTCGTCGCCGACACCACAGCTTTCGTAGAGCTGGAACATCGCCACATCCCCGTCCAGGATCAGCACCCCGGCAAGGCTGCCCTCCCAGCGGGTCAGCTCCCCGGAGAACCCGGGATCGGGACGGAAGCCGTACTCATCCGCAACCTGGGCAAGTGCTTCGGTGTTCGTCATGTGAGTACAGTAGCACAGCAAGGCGAGCAAGTCAACAAAAGAAAGTGCCCCGGGTCGCGGGAGGCAACCCGGGGCAGGCGGGCAGGAAGGGTCAGGAGCTGGGCACAGCGAGCGCGTCCCACAGCGTGTTGGCGTCGCGACCGCACGCATCGCAGCAGCCGTCCCACACGAACGGGGGCTCGTCCTCGGTGTCACGGTTGAGCACGATCAGGAGGTAGCCCGACCAACGCGACGAGACCAGGTAGCGGAGGTCGACCTCGTCGGACACGCCCGAGTCGTCATCGTTGGCGATCAGCACCCGGCAGTCGTCGCAGACACTGATCTCGGTCTCGGTAGGGGCGGGGGTTCCGGTGTTCGTCATAAGAGAAACAATACAGCAAGGCGAGCAACATGTCAAGTAGTCCAGCAAAGAAAGATGCCCCGGGCTCCAGACAGGAACCCGGGGCACGGACAGAGGAGGTCAGCCCAGGAAAGGAACGTGCGACCGAGCCGGACCGAACACCCGCTCCGAGCAAGTGAAGCAACCGCCGCGATCCCGACACGACTCCACCTCACCATCCTCGTCGAGCCACACCTCGACATCCAGACCGCAACGCAAGCACGTCGTGTGCCGCACCTCCGGACCCGGAGCCTCGACACAGACCTCCAGGTACTGCGCGACGAGAATGGAAATGTTCACGTCCTCGCCCACGACCGAACGCTCGGTCCGGAGCCATGAAGCGAAGTTGATGAGCTGCTGCGAGGTGTTCGTCATGAGGTAAGACTAGCGCAGACAAGGCAAGCATGTCAACTAGGGAAGCATGTCAACTAGGGAAGCAACGCAGGAACCGAGCCGTGCGCATCCCAATGGTGATCCTGCAGAGCCCGGAGGTGGGCACCGGTGTCGGTGAACACGGGCGTCAAACACAGGTGACACGCCACAACCGACGGACCTCGCACATCGAACCCCTGACCGAACTCACCGCGCAACGCCAGCGAATACCCGGCCCGCACAGCACGCGGGACCGGGTTCCCATCACAATCCTCACCGCGCACGATCACAACAACATCAGCCTGCGTGGTGTTCGTCATACAAGTAGAGTACCACAGACATGCCAGCAAAGCAAGACGGGCTGCATCCATCCGGGTGTGGCCCGTCTGTCAGCAGAGCAGGTGAGAGGTCAGACCGCCGGTTCGCGAGCCATGTCCAGGTTCTCCCGGAGACCGTCCATCGCCAGGTCCATCACGCCCGTGCACCCGGCGTCCTCCAGCAGCCGGACGTAGCGGTCGGCCACAGCGACCAACAGTCCGAACACGTCGTCGGCCACATCCGAGCCGGACGCGAAGTACTCGCCCGCCAGCGCGTCGATGTGAAAGTCACTGAACTGGGCAGCAAGGGTGTTCGTCATACCAACATCCTAACATGGTAGGTACTGTGTAGCAAGGTGATGTGTTGACCCGGAACTAGATGGCGTAGCCGTTCTACCCCCGGGATGGGCTGAAGATCGACAACACGCCGATCAACGCACCTCCATCTTCCGGACGTCCACCCCGTTGCGGCGGAGATCCGAGACCGTGTTCATCAGCGTCCGGGAGCACGACGCGGTCGAAGCGATGACACCCAGCAGCCGACCATCGGCATTGGTGACCCGCAGGTGGCTGTTGCCGGGGGTGTTGGACACGTCCAGCTCCAGCACCCTCAACCGTTCGACCAGGTCACGGGTGGATCGGGGGAGCGAGCCCCGGAGCTTGGCGATCTTCTTGGCGTTCGTCATGTCATAAACCTAGCATGACAAGTCCAACAAGGCAAGCATTTCAGCGGCGGTCATCAATGGACGAGGTGTCCAGGTCCGCGCACACGTAGAACAGCGACCCGGACGCCGTCCAGCACGATCGGTCGTCCGCAGCCTGCACCTCGGGGGCGATGACCGACAGCACGGCCAACACAAAGATCAGCGAGCCGAGGGTGCCGACCAGGTAGCGCACGGTGTTCGTCATGCGCATGACATTACAGCATGTCAGCAATACAAGCAAGTCGAGATTGTCGAATAGGCAGGAATGGGGCGGCGCTGCGTGGGGCTGTCGAAACGCGTAGCGGTGGCATGTAGGGGGGTTGTCGAAATGGCGCGGCACGACGTGCACGGACAGGGGAGGGGCTGTCGAACTGGGCCGACGTGACACGGCGCGACTCGGCGTGGGTCGTCGAGATGGCCGGGGACGAATGGAAGTGCACCGGGTTGACGTGGGTCGTCGGGAGAGATGCGGCGGACGGCGGGATCAGGGGCGGACCTGTCAAGGGTTTAGCCTGCCCGACAAGCGGGACTTAGAGCAGCCGGAACCTATCTCGGCCACCCCAGTCCTACCCCATCACCAGGCCAACCGAGCCGTCCGCACCCAACTCTCGACCTCGTCGAGATGGTGATCCTCGATGCCGGTCGACGGGTCCACGTGCAACAACAACGTGGGCAGGTTGCGGCGAGCGCGATCCCACCCGGACAGCTCACGAGCACGGATCTTGCGCGGCGAGTTGAAGCTGTCGTCGAGCCAGCACAGCGGACGACCAGCAGCGAAGTCGATCATCGCCGGAAACTTCCACAGGTCACGACGCGGGTGCCCGTGGAAATCCACCCACCGCAGCCGAGGAAGACCCAGAGCCGGTCCGATGACCGTGTTGCAGTTGTGTTCCCACAGCGATGCCCAGACCAGCTCCACATCCGACTCCCGCGACGTCCACGCCAGCGCGTCCCCGTGCCAGCCCGCCAGATCCAGCCGGGAATACGGGTGCCACGTCGAGCCCGGACGATACGAGATCCGATCCCGAAAGCTCACCGGGCGGTAGCCGCCCTGCTCCTTGGCATCGAGCTTGAGCTGCTTGAGCGGACGGGCGTACGCGTTGAGGGGACCGTCCACGTCGAGAGCAACGATCGGGGTCGGGAGAGTGGGCTTGTGGTAGGTACGTCGGGTGTTCGTCATGCTAGCAAGTGTAGCATATGTCAACATGTCTAGCAAGTTGCGCACCGTCAGGGGGTCGAACCCATTACCGCAGGTGACACTGCAGCAGCCGCCAACCGGCTACGGCCCGGTGAGGTCACCTGTCAACAGTGCCTCACCACGTCTTCAACAACTACAGATTAGCACAGCAAGTGCGACTAGGCAAGCGATGTCACGATGTCAGTCAGCTTCACCGCGTAGTGGTCCTCCAGCCGCTCCTCCCACGCCACCGGCCAGTACTTGTTGCCCCACGCAGCACCGGCCAACGCACCGAGGATGGCACCGATCGAGTCGCTGTCGCCGTTGGACAGAGCCGCCCGGCGGAGCAGATCCGACCCGGAGCACAGCACGTCGGCGTCGAGGATGCCTACGGCCAGAGCCAGCGCCTCCCGCGCACGCCAACCCTCGCCCGCGACCTCGCACGGGTCGAAGCTCCACGGACCACGGATTCGCAGCTCGTCACGGAGCTGAGCCGCCGCACCGGCCACCCAGCCGACGTGACCCGCACCCTCGACCACGTAGTTGGCCTTGGAGCCGACCCAGACCTTCGATCCCATCGGCACGTCAGTACGCTGCGTGACCCGGTACAGGTCGCTGAACGCCGTCGTGTCGTAAAGCGCACTACGCATGTCGTGAGCCATGTCCTCCAGGTACTCGGAGCACTGACCCGGGACGATCGAGCCGTTTGCCAGCGACCGCGTGAGCCGAGCCGCCGCGATCGAGGTGAACGCGTTCTCCGCCGGACCGTGCGTGATCACCGCCTGCATCGCAGCGATCGTGTCGATGTTGACCTCGGTGACCTTCGGGTGCAGTCCGATCCACGGAGCCCGCATCACCGAGCCGCACCCGGCGGAGTCGGACGACGTCGCAGCCAGCCAGCGACCCATGCCCCACCGCTCCAGCCGTCCGATCGAGGACATGCACGTGTCACCGGGGGCACGGTTGTTGCGCGGGTCGATCGCCCACGCACGGAACGCCGCGATCAGCTCCATACGCAGGTGCGCAAGCTCCACCCCGTCCCACGCGTCGAGCGCCGACCACACCGCCAGCGACATCTGCGTGTCGTCGGTGATGCGGAGCTGCAGCGGAACCTCCGGGCCCATGTTGCCGTGCTGGCGGATCAGATGCTCGTAGCCCACGAACTCGGTCGGAGCACCGATTGCATCACCGTAGGCCATGCCGTAAAGGGCACCGACCTGGGCGTCGAGGAAGGTCTTCGTGGTGTTCGTCATGCTGACAACTATAGCACAGGTCAGCAAAGACAGCAACCCCGCTACCCGTTGCCGAGTAGCGGGGTTGCAAGGGTGGGAGAGATCAGCCGACGACCAGCAGAGCCGCAGCTTCCCACGCCTGGTTGAGCCGGTGCATGCCCAGCTCGGTGATCTTGAGAGTGGTCAGCCCGTCCAGCTCACCGGTGTACTTGCGCTCCTCGACGAGCCCGTTGCGGACCAGGTCGGCCATGCCCTCCTGGCGCTCCACGGAGAACCCGGACAGATCCGCCGGGGTCTCGGCACCCTTGGAGACCCGCTCCAGCCAGGACAGGTAGCGGAACGCCATCGCCGGGTGGTCCCAGTGACCGTCCTCGGTCTGCGAGGTGACAACGTAGTTGGCGGGAACGTTTTCCGTGTTCGTCATGGGAGAAGACTACACCAGCAAGGCAAGCATGTCAACAAGTTGAGCAAAAAAAAATCCCCCCGACCCGGAGGCCAGGGGGATCGTCGGACAGGACCGATCAGACCAGCACGCGCTCCCGGCGGTACCGGATCGTCGGGTTGGCGACCGGAACCGGCTCCGGGCGGAACCGAGGGGCCGACGCCGCCTTGACCAGCGAGACCGCCATGGTCTTGTAGGTGACGCCCTCCGGGGTGGTGACCAACAGGATCGCGGTGCCGTTGTCGTGACCGATGACCTTCGTGGTGTTCGTCATAGGTAAAGATTAGCCCAGCAAGACGAGTAAGTCAAGTATTTCAGCAAGATTCTTTAGACAGCAAAAAGCCCCTACCCGGAGGCAGGGGCCAGATGCGTGCAGGTCAGTCCGTGATCAGGACCAACTCGGGGTTACGACCGGAACGTCCGTATCGGTCGTCGATGCGGAACGCGACAGTCTGAATCACGACGATGTCGCCCTCGACCAGCTCCACCGTGGCAGGGTTGTCGCCCGGAACCCGGTGAGCCGAGATCACCGACGCGTTGGGGATCAGGTGCGCAACCGGACGGTCGCTCTCCGAGTCGCCATCCGGGGTGAAGATGACCGACCACGTGCAGGTGTGGCCCTGGTGCTTGGAGAACAGCCGGATCTTCGTGATGTCGTTGCGGCAGTCCGGGGTGTGGAACCACGTGCCACCGAGCGTGCGGTAGGGCTCGACCTCAGCGACGTGGACAGTGGGGATACGGGTTTCGGTGTTCGTCATGTAAGTACAGTAACACAGCAAGGCAAGCATGTCAACAACGAGAGCAAAGAAAAAAGCCCCCGCCCGGATGGGCAGGGGCTAGACAGCAGAGCCGGTCAGTCGTCCTCGTCGGTACCGGGGATGTCACCCTCCAGCTGATAGCCAGGGAAGTACAGGACCGTGCCCAGCCCCATCGAGTCCATGCACGCGCGCTGAGCCAGCACGACCGCGAAACCCTGCTCCAGGTCCGGCTCGTCGAACTCCTGCTGCTCGCCGACCAGCTCACCGAGCGAGGCGAAGAACCGGAACGGGTCCGAGCGGCCGTCGAAAGTGATGCCGAAGCACTCTTCGCCGTACATGCCGCGACCCGAGTAGTCGTTGCGGACCCGGGCGTCCCAGACCTGCGCGCACTCCAGGGCTTCGGTGATGAATCGAGCGTTGATGGTCTTGGTGTTCGTCATAAGAGAAACATTACAGCAAGGCCAGCAAGCTGTCAACCCCCAGAAATGACAGACGCCCTGGCCTACGCGTATCCGCAGCAGACCAGGGCGTTACACCTGTCATACCCAGCAGTCAGTCCTTCTGGTCTACGACCGTCGGCTTCGTCTCGTCCTTGCGGCCGAACATCAGCGACGCCCACGCAGCCGGATCCGTTGCCTCGTCGGTGAGCTTCTCCGCAGCCGGGACCTCGGTCCACCCGGACACGATCTCACACGGAGACTCGCCGATCAGCTCCAGCAGATCCTCCCACTTGTGCTTGGCCGTACCGCGCTGCGACGTCGAATACCAGTTCCCGTCGGCCGCGCGGAACGCTACGTAGACGTACTCCTTCGCAGCCGGAGACGTGAACTGCATCTTGCCCGTGCCATCCGGAGACGGGAAGAACTGCAGCTCACCGGTCAGCTCCTCGTCGAAGCTCTTGCGCCAGCGCAGCACGGTGCCCTTCGGCGGCTGCTGACCTCCGAACCGGTTCTGCTGGGCCATGACCTCGGCGAACATCGCCAGAGCCTTCTCGAAGTTCTTCTTTGCCTGCTCCACAGAGCTACCCTTCTGCCTCGACACGAGAGCACCCGACGCGCTGACCGTTCTGGCCGAGCGCGACGTCGGGAACACCTCGTCCACAATCCCGTAGTCAGCCATATCCCTGTCCTACCCGGAGATCAGAGCCTCCACCGAACCTCGACGGTCATCATTCCGGTGACCGTCATGGCAAAAGCAGCAGCGAGCCAAGTGCGCGTCATCGTCGCTAGCAGCGAGAAGCGTGACCCGCGACCAGATGTACGGCCGTCCAGCTCGGAGCATGTCATGTGAGGCGGAAGCAACGTCGAACGAGTAGGTCTGCTCCTCGGCCATCACGCTGCTCACCTCCGCATGTCAACGCCAATCCTTCAGGGCAGCAGCCCGGCGTCCCGCTCGGGTGGCCTGCTTGCGTACCTTCTTGGCGGGGATAGGGCGGGATGCATTGGAGCGTCGAAGCTCCTGCACTTGAGCAACCTTGGTGTTCGTCATGACGTAAGCCTAGCGTAGACATGTCAGCAAGTCAAGCAAGTGAACCTGGTGAGAGTCGAACTCACACATGACGAAGGTTTGAGCTTCGCGCCTCTGCCGTTGGGCTACAGGTCCGGAGTGTCGAAGATGAGAGTCGAACTCATACGTCCCGAAGGGACACCAGCACCTCAAGCTGGCGCGTCTACCATTCCGCCACAACGACGTAGCTGCTGCAGGAATTGAACCTACCTGGTCCTCGTTATCAGCGAGGTGTCCACAACCAGTGGACTTAACAGCCATACAGTGCGCTCGCTCCCCGTTAGAAGCATACCCCGGCGGTGACCCGGCGCGGAGGATTTGAACGACAGCCCCGTCACGAGAAACTGTCTACCTCTTTCTCCACAGGGGAGCGAGCGCAGTAGTTGCGAGTGGATTCGAACCACCACTGAACCGGGTCTGAGCCGGATCCCTCTACCGTTGGGGTACGCAACCATGTAGTTAGGAGGTCCAGGGGAGACGTCTTCCGTTGTTTATGACGAACACCGTCGGGCGCCTCAACCCTGGACCAGTCGGAGCGACAAGAATCGAACTTGCGTGGACCTGCTCCCAAAGCAGGTGGGCGACCATTACCCCACACTCCGAAATTCAATTATGGTGGATCGGCAGTTTCAGTGGCCTGCTTTCACCGACCCGTATGGTAACAGGTTCAGCCCAGCTGCGGGATCATGGGTCACCCGGGCGGAATTGAACCGCCAACCTATTGACTTATCTCTGTCTCACACAGCGGCTCTAGAAACCAACGTGTGCCACGTCTGGATGAGAGGATTTGAACCTCTGGCTTCTCCCGTCCGAGGGGAGCACTCTAACCGTGCTGAGCTACATCCAGGTACTTGCTTCGCTTATGTTATACCCAACCGCGAAGCAAGTGCAACACCTTTTCAGCGGTTCGCTGAAACATGCTCACCGTTCCACACGTGCACACAGCTCAGCGCGAAAGGCATGGCGGGGTACATATTCAGGTAATCAAGCAGCGACTGACCAAAGAACACCTTGTGCGTCACCCCGTCCAGGGTCGACGCGAGCCAGGTCTCCAGCGCCGCAGCCTGCTGCAGCAGAGCAGGCTCGCGCCGAATCACCTTCAGCGCTTCCCACACCTTCTCCAGCGCCTTGGCCTCAGATTCCTTCAACTCCCGCACCTGCATATGCATGTCAGTCCTCCCAGCCGATGAAAACGTTGATTGCCCGCTCGACTGTCATACCCGCGTCCTCGTCAGCGTGCTCCAGGATCTCGGTGACCCGGGAGGTCAGCTCGATCGCAGCTACCTCGTCCCAAGGCTCCACCTTCATGAAGACGAGCAGCTGCTCATCGAAACGATCCGCAAGGTTACGAGCCCCCTTGTAGCAAGCGTTGAACGCAGCCTTCTGGGCGTCCCAGAGCGCCTGCAGGAGAGCGAGATCGGCCTCGGTCTGAGCTTCGGTGTTCGTCATGCCTTAAAGCTACACCAGCAAGGCGAGCTTGTCAAGCAAAAAGCGCGATGTCCGCATCCATCACAGACCTACCCGGATGGTCCACGAGCCAGACAGCGACCCGTTTCGCAGCCCCAAAACCTCCGTACGCGACCTGGAGCGCGGCGAAGAACACCGACTCCAGCGCAATCTCATCCGTGGCAGAGACCAGACCCAACCGGGCCAGCTCGGCGTTGGAGTTATACATGTCATCCAACGCCGAGACCACTTCATACCTCACACGTTCGGTGTTCGTCATGAGGTAAGACTAGCACAGCTAGGCCAGCAAGTCAAGCAGACTCAAATTTCCAGATGGTCAAGCGCACCGAAGTACCCGGGGACGCGATGAGCATCTTCATGATCCGCACAGCGTTGTGATCGGAATACAACTGAGCGCCCAACAGCTCCAGGAACTTCTGGTCCAAGCCTTCCGCGATCACAGGGAAGACAGATTCCAGCTCGCGAGCGCAGTCCCATAACGACTGCAAAGCGTTGAGGACGCGAAGATCGATCTCGGTGTTCGTCATGCCTTAAAGCTACACCAGCAAGGACAACTTGTCAAGCATTTCAGTCAGAATGTCGAGACGTTCCCCGGATGATCGAACCCAGGATGAACACCGCCACGATCCCGAGGATCACCGGCACCCACATCGAACCCGGCCAATCGATGAACATGTAAAGGACCACGCCGAGCACAGCACCGAGCACGACCTTCAACGCGAACTCCCGGAGATCCTTCTCGAACCCGGTGCGCCGTCGCTCCATATCCTCGGACATGTCACAGCATCGTACAGCCCGTCTTGACCTGTGGGAAGACGGAGGTGTCAAAAGATCGAATCCGCAGCAGCTGCGGAGAGTCATCATGCGTAGGGAGACACCATCCGCACGCGGCCACGTTTTCCCAGGACGCTCTCCGCAGGTGCGGATTCGAGACCGTGAGGTCAGCAAGGCAAACATGCTGCAAGCGAGCCGGGGGCAGCGCCAGGAGGGTCCGCGTAGGGGCCGCTCTCAACCCTCAAATCCAAAAGCCCAGGCCAGGGGCAGTGCGACAAGTCAGCAAAAGTTTGCTCGTCATGCGTGAGAAGGGCGGCTCGTCAGGCGATGGTGCGACCTAACCACAGCACACCTAACAGAAAGACTACGATGCTCGGCCACAGATACAAAGCGAACGGAGAGAAAAACAGCAGCCTACCGGCCGCGTACACCACGAAAATCACGACGAACTCCCAGGTCACAAGCGGTTTGTGAGGCGAGAACGTCAGAGTACAGCACGTGTGACAAACAAACAAGTGCTGCAAGGCGGCTGCGGTTCCTTCTTGCCCTGCTCGTCTAGGGCCATCGAGACCCGGAGCCAGACGAGTGACAGCCGCGTGAGAGCTACTTGCCCACCTTGGCAGCGGGCTTGGACGCAGGAGGTGCGTACGGACGAGAGGGCGGAGGCGGCGGGATAGCGGGCTTGGACGGCGCTGTGTTGACCGTAGAAGCCTTGGGAGCAGAAGTGCGGCCCCCAGTGGCTGATGTGGAAACAGGAGGCTTAGAAACGGAATCAGAGGCCCTGGTGGAGGACTGGGAAGAAGAGACACCAAGACCGCCACGCTGGATGGTGGACAACGGGGCAGTGCGAGCACCGGGACGGTAGAGGGACTCACCCGGCTTGAGCTGGGGATTCTCCGCGAAACGACCGCGATCGAGATGGGTGGTGCGGATATTCGCAGGGCGAGTACGGGAGTAGGTGGAGGGCACCGGATAGCCCACGTACACCACATCCACGAACTCAACATCATAGCGATAGGGAGAGTATCCCCAGGTGAAGCGCGAATTTATAGGAGCATCACCGATGGGACAGTACTCATCAGGAACGCGAATGTTGGAAGAAGGATCTACGCAGATGGTGCTGGCGTAAAAATCATCGTCATAGGGAGAGGAAGTGCCGCAGGATGCGGTGATGAGCGCCGTAGTGGCTAAGAGAGGGGCGATATAAGGCTTGATGGAGCGCATTGGTGTCATCCTTTCTGTGTAGGAGAAATGAGTAGTGGAGGGTGATGAGGTTTGCGGGAGTTAAGCGTTTCCCCAGGTGGGAGATGAGAATGAGGGGGTTAGGGATGTCGTTGAGAGCTGTGGTGAGCAGCTATCTGAACCACACGGAGCCGCAGCTACACCGGATGATCAGGCCCTGATCCGTGGAATAAAGAGGGGGAGTGGGTGGTCTGGATGTGGCGGAGGGCGAGCTTGTGGAACAGCCAGATCATTCGGGGATGTCCTTCCCAGGAGGAAACAACAGATCAGACAGCACGATGTGCAGAGAAGCCCACTCCCGGGACCTCCACATCGTCTGCACTCCCTCAGCATGAGCAGTCCACCAGCTGCGAAGAGGCTCCAGATCCGGCTGATTAGTCAGCGCCTCACGACGCGAGTAGTCGAGGAGCTGGACGAGAGCGGTGACCGGCAGGGTGACATCAGGAATGTCAGGAGAGGGCGTGAGACTCACCTGCGACATCTTCAAAGCATCGAGAACCCGCTCCGCAGCCTCACCGACAAGCCGGGAACGGGAGACAGCGACCTTCAGATCGTCAAAAGCAGTCACAGCAGATTCACCAGACTCTCGATGAGCTTGAACAGCTCCGGATGGGTGGCAGAGAGATGCTCACCGTTCGTCGAGCGACCGATCTTCAAGCTGTCCGACTGAGCGTTGGCCCAGTCGTGGAGCGCCGTGATCCGACCGACGAACTCATTCTCGACGGCATGCTGCTGCGCATTCAGAACGAGCGCGGCCAGCTCACCGAGGGTAAGCGTGATCTCCGGGCTCGAATCCGAAAGCGTGTTCTTGCACGGACCGTCCGCCAGCTTCGCGAGCTTCTCCGAAACCGCCACGACGCTGCGAGCATCGGAAGCCAGATCAGAGAGCCGCTTCGATACCGGCTCCACGATTTCCATCATGTCTGAGTCCTACCCTCAGGCTCGTCGGGATCGGAAGGCTGATCTCCGGAATCGAGCCGCGCTCGTTGTTGATCTGAGTGACCTCCGAGAGCGCCTCGGAGTGGTACGCGATATCGGTCAGCTAGGAATCGAGGCTGGTCATGTCTAGCTCCTACCCAAGAGGTCGATAGACGCGGTGAACGCGACGTACTCGTCCGAACCCGTCTCCACCTTGGAACGAAGATCCCGGAACAGCTCGATCGCAGCCAGCCGCTCCTGCTCAGCCGTCTTCTCCCGCTCGACACCACGACGGATGCGAGCCCGGAACACCCGGAGAAAGAGCAGCGGGCAAGCAATCAACAAGGTCACCGGCCAGACCCACGCCGCGATCAAGGCGCCGCCCACGAACAGGACCAGCTCCTCGCCGCCATCGTTCGCGCCGTAGTACCAGCGGTACTTCAAGCCCTCACGCTTGAGCGCCATGTCCCAGACCGCAGCGAGCGCGGCCAGCACCGTGAACAGCAAGGCGCCGCCGAGGTAAGTCCATCCGAAAACGTCTCCGGTACTCACGCCTCGCTCCGATTCTCGAAGGCCCGACGCAGATACACCGAGGGATCTGCGTTGGCAAACTCCACCTTCCCCATGATGCGGCCGACCGTGGTCACCTCCAGCTCCAGGTCGGCTACCAAGACCGCCAACGTACGCATGAGCGCGCCCTTGACCTCCAGCATCGCATCGAGGAACCGAGGGTCCTCCGACGCTGCCCACTGCCGAAAGATCCCGGCGAGCAGGTCCAGCGCTTCGAGGTCAGCATCAGAAGGAAAGGTGCTCGTCATAAGACTGTCCTACCGTCGAACAGACAGTTCTTCGTAGCGAACACCGCTGCCGTCGGAAACAGCCAGATGCCCCGGCAGCACCTCAGCATACGAACCCGGGTTGATGCACATGTGCGAGCCGCTGGCACGCTTCACCCAGCCCGGCGAGAGCAGACGCACCGCGATCTTGCGCGGGTTCTTCGGAGGGCTGGAGACCAGGCGAACCCAGCACTTCCACTGGGTGTGCCACCGGGCGCTGCCCACAGGATTCCGCTCTTCGGTAGCCGACAGCACCGAGTCAGGGTTCTCCGGAACGGCCGAGCGGCGAGACAACGAACGCATGGTCACGCTCACCGACGTGTTGGCGCCCCACTTGTGGCGCGCACCCTTCTTGGACACAAACACCGTGTCCTCCACGAACCGGCAAAACGCCACACCGTGAGAGACCGAGTCGACCAACAGCCAGCACTGCCACGCGGTGTGCCACCACTTCTCCCCAGGAGCAGGCTGGAAGTCCGAGGTGACGCCGTCGATCAGACGTCCTAACTCGGTGCGTGCAGCGGTGTTCCGAGGGACCTGCAGAGGGCTGAGCAGCTTATCGAAAGACACCGTCAGACGGACCTCAGAGCCCTTGGCAGGCGGCAAAGACGTCGTCGACAAAAAATCGTCCCACGGAACCGAATCATCGACAGCGACGTCACCCGCCGAAACGGTGACGTCTACAGCAGAGTTTGCCAGCATCTCATTGCCCAGCGCGACCAAGAACTGCGCGAGCCGAACCCGGTCAGCCTGCGACGGACGAGGAAACTTCTCAGTGTGCACGAGGATCGTCCTCCTTCTTAGGTTCGGGGAACTCGGGCAGCTTCTTCATGTGGAAATGCACGCCGATCTCATAGCTCGACGCCTCAGACAGGCTCACCACATGGTGGCGCGTCTCGACGAACGCCGTCACCGTCCGGACATCGCCCGCCAGCACGGCATTTCCGAGCCCGACCAGGAACCTGGCTACCTTCTCCCGATCCTCAGGATTAGCAGCAGGAGAGAACCACATGGACTGGCCATCAGGAGGGCGGGGCATGCTCGTGTTCTACCGACAGGCTCACCACATGTGCGGTCGGCAGCAGCCCAGACAAAAGCTGCCGTTAGACGACGGCGAGCCATTCACCAGATCCACGGCGAGCCATTCACCAGATCCGACGCCACGGCGAACGAACGACGCTTCTTCGACTTCGCGTAGCAGTCGAAGCACTTGTGCCCCAAACCAAAACTCTGCGAAACAGAGCAGAACTCCACCTTAGCGCACTTGAGACAGAACGTCGCAACCGTGCGTGACTTTGCGGTAAGCAGACCCATGTTGCCCTGGCACGGCTTGCACACCAGGAACTGCCGACCACCGGCCACCGTGCGCGCCGCGTCCACACCGAGAACAGTGGTGTCGTTGCACCACACGCACGGCGCCGCCTGCAGCCCGGTAGAGCGAGCAGCCAGACGCGGAAGCGACTTCTGATGCACGGAGAACAACGCCAGGAAAGCCATTGCGATGCCCGCATACGACGACCCGGCGGAGTAATTACCCATCGCGAAGAACATCAAAGCCAGCCCGACCAGCGTGCCGAAACAGATCACCAGCACGACCGAGTACACCCGGCCCAACATCCCGACCTTGGTCTTCTCCGGAACAGGGACCGCCTTGGGAAGGTCGTCCACAAGATTCCACAGGTGCGGAGACATCCCGAGCGGATCCCACGACGGAGGCTTGAGCGGCTCCGGCTCGTCCACCTTGACGTCGACCTCATCCGCGAGATCGGCATACGGAGTCGACACGCTCGACTCGACCTGCTCCGACCACGAATCAATCGTCGCCATTAAATCCGCAAACGACGGTCCCCTGTGACGGGTCCGACCATTCACCGCGTGCGACGAGATGACATCGACGTTGCCGTCGATGGTGGTGCGGACCTCGACGTTCATCGCGTCGATGGTCGCCTTCACCTCAGCCGCCTGCGCATTCAAAGCCCGCAAAGAGGCTTCCAGCCGCTCGGTCTCATCCGACCAGGAGGTGCTCGTCATAAAACTGTCCTACCCCACAGCACGAGGAAAAGCACGCAACACCCGCAGCTCAGCAGGAGACAGCACCACCGCCTGCGGGCGCAGCGAATCCTCGTTCCACAGCACCTCGACACGGTCGGTGTCCACCAGCTTCACGACACGTCCAGTCAAGAGCTGGAAGTTGATCGAGCAGACCTCGGAGCCGGTGAACACCGGACGGTTGGCCGAATCCCGCACAAGCGAACCCGGCTGCTCGGTAGCCATTCCCCACTCCAGCATCTGACGAGCGCCAGGAAGGATTCGAGCAGCCATGACGTGCCTCCAAGGGCATCGGGGGGAGGGTCAGTCTTCTACCGGACCAGAGCCGGGTCACTCAAGGCGCGAGCCTGATCGAGAGCCGTCTTCAGCCGGTTCTTCATCTCCGACAGAAACTCTCGACGCTCCTGGGAGTGCCCCGCCGACATGTACTCGATGGTCAGATCGTCAATGAGCTTCTCGAACGGCTCCACGACGGAGGGCGGGGGAGCCCAGTGCATCGCACCCGCGCCACCAGACCAATACGCCTCCTCGAAGCCGTCGCGGTCGTAGTCGATCAGCCACCGCTTGAGTCGAGCCTCTGTCCATCCGAGATATTCCGACAGCGTGAGCGTCTTGGATTGAGAATTCTCCCAACGAGTGATCTGACGACTGACCTCGTCCACGTCGTCGGGGTCGACCGGGTTGGCGCGATTCGACTCCACGACCTGAGCGTGCCGATCCATTTCCTTACTCCTTCTCTAAGCCCAGCAGCAGCCGCACGGCATCCAGATACACCGGGTCCTCCCGGCGGCACAGCTTCAGCAGATCCAAAACCTCGTTGGCGTCACTGTGGTAGCGATTCAAATGCAGATGCCGACCGGCCGCTTCAACGCGAAGCGTCAGCAACTCTCGCAACGCCGTAGCAGATTCAAGAGCAGCAGGCTCCGGATTCCACTCAGCCGTCCCCAAGTCCAAGTGCGACAAAATCGGATCTCCCGCACCGGCCAACTCTTCGGGAGCCGGAGCAGAAATGCGGGCCTTGATCAGGTACCAACGAAAACCCTGAGGGTAGAACGCCTGCTCGGCGTACTCCGTCGGAGTCAAGGTGTCGATGGGAGGACCGAACTGATCAGCACGCAGAATCAGAGCGCCAATCTTGTGCGCGTCCAGCAGAATGTCGAGCAGCTGAGTGTCGTGTCCATTGATGAATCGGTTACCAGGACGAACAACCCGACCACAGCCATGACGACACAGATTGTCGCCCCACACCAACGTGTATCGATCAGTCACACGGCTCTCCTACCCAGAGACCAGGATCGGGGACACGCACATTCTTCACAGCACGACGGCGCAGAGAACGGCGCGCCTTGCGATCCTCGAACGCCGTCACGATCTGCAAACCGCTGTCGGTCAGCACGACAGACTGAAGCTTGCGATACCGATCGTGAGGATCATTCTCCTCAACAGCCCAACGCCTGTTGACGAACGAATGCAGCGTCTGAAAGTGCGCGCACAACTTCGGGTCGGCAGAATACCCATCCGCGTACAGCCGATGGTTAGGCGCCTCACCAGCCCGGATCAGCGCCCTCTCCTGCAACGCGGTCATAGCAGGAATTCCGTTCAGAAGAGTCAGATCCGCCTGAATATCCTTGGGGCTGCGCATGGGACGCACCGTATTACGCGGCCCACCGCGACGGGAAAGCATGCCATACCACGCAACGGACTGGCGCAGCTCCGTCTCCAGAGACACCTCACGACGGTCCAACTCCGCAGCCAGCTCCAGCAGAAACTCTGTGTGCGTGACCATGCTTGCCTTATACCCCGGGATTGGCCCGGAGCAACTCGCCCTCACGCAGCGACAACACCGCCGCCTCCCCCAGCCAATGACCAACCGGCTGCACCTCCCAGCCGAGGGTGCGCGCCACGTGGATCTCCAACTGAGCGCCCTTGGAATTGGCCCAGCCCTCCAGCGTTGCCACCGCCTCGCCGTACTGCAGCAGCGCGACCAGATCAGCGCGGAGGAACTCGTGCCACTCATGCGGTTCCGGCCCGCACTTCACCGAGCCCTGGCAACCGCACGACAGCAGAAGCTCCGCCGGATTGCACACCTCATAGCCCGCAGTACGGAGCTGGTGTGCTGCTCGGTTGAAAGCAGGAAAGTTGTATGACGGAAAACCGGACATCGGCCCCGACAGATAAAGCCGCTTCATTGAGTCACCAAGATCTTTAAGGACACGTCAGCGCGGATCACAAAAGCCCACTTGTCAAAGCGAATGTCATAGAGAGACGTGTCAGGTTGAATCGACCAATCGAGGATCAGCCCTGGCGGTAACTCGGCGAGCCACCTTGCGAATAGGGCCTGGTGCGCGTCGACGGCACGGCGCGCTTCCTCCCACGCTCGTGATTGCCTTTCCCAGGACGAGCCGCCATCCAGCGCAGAAACTGGGCGGCATCCCAAACTCGCTCCCCCGTCACAGAACGGAAATCGTCCAAGGGCGGGGGAGCTTGTCTGCGGGACACGAGCGCTCGCCATGTCGCTGGCTTGCAACGCAGCAGCGCAGCGCACTCCGACGTCGAGAGCACGGCTTCCGGATACATATCCGGTCACTTCGTCACGCATCACGGCGCTGCCTTATCCGAGCATTCCCAGCTGATACAGCTTGAGAATGAGAGCCACGTTCATGCCCCAGTGGACGTGCATGATCTCTTCCATGCCGAACTCCTACCCGGCGAGAGTCAGCGATGCCACAGACTTGCGAAGCTGACGTGACTGCACCAACGCCACAGCGACATCGTCGGCCGCGCGGTGCGGACGGAGCTGGCTCACGATCAAATTGCCCGGAGGAAGCTCGATCCCCTCGACACCGCTCTTCGTCAGCCGGTCCGTCACGCCTTCCTCGGTCGACAGGCCCAGCTCATCCGGGTCTGCGCCCACCGCAGCGATGAGCTTCTCCTGGTCGCGGATGCCCGGGATCCCCAGCAGCGTGCGCGCTACCGAGATGTCAGCACTGCGGTAGTGCAGCCGAGGGTGCGAGCCAGTCGAAGCGATCAGCCGCGAGAAGATCTGCTCCAACACCTGACGATCGAAATGCGACACACCCGCGCCCGCCAGGTACAGCGTGTCTTCAGACTTCCAGCCAGCCGACCACAGATCCTCAAAGATCAGGTGGTCGAGGTCAGCGTTGCCGCGCAGCTTCACCCACGGCGGAGCAGCCAGCCAGTCCTGCGCCAAAAGCGACTTCCGGTGCATGTCGACAACAACCTGATCAAGCTGCTGCGTCCAGCCGATACGAGAGGTGCTGCTGTTCACGTACACCGGAGTCACCGGAGTCACCGGAGTAGAGCCGTTGGTCGAGAACTCACAGAACCGGGACCGCAACGGCGAGAGCTGATGCAGCCGACTATCCGTGACGGTCCACGCGGCCTCAAGGATGGTAGTCGTCTTGACGTCTAGACCGGTGGTCTCGAAATCGAGAAACAGAAACTTGTCGCTCACTTACCTGCCTCCAAGGGCTTACGTGTCTTTGCGACAGATACCGCCAGGGCATAACCGATCGGAGCCCCGTCGAAGGCAGCGTCCCGAGGAACCCACTTCAGACCACCCGCCTCGATGATCTCCTTCACCGGCTTGGCCGAGAGACCGCCCGGGACATTCGCCGAATTCAGCGCGAGACTGCCGAAAGGGTTAGAAGCCATGGGCAGGTTCTACCCGAGAAAAATCACCTCAGTTGAACCATTATGTCCGTGAATAGCGATGACAGATTCAATGTCATTCCACAACACGACAGATGAGTGCTCGCCGATCCAACGGAGTGCAACCCGGCCATCGGTGAACAGGATTCCCTCGCCCACCACTCCCGTGCCACTCAGACCAGTGTGGTCGACCGCGCGCACAAGATGGAACAGCCGGGGAAGTTTAGATGCCATGCCCAGGGATTCGGGCTACTCCCCCTGGAAGATGAACGGAGACGTTGCAATCTCCGTGCCATCGTCGAGCTTCGAGATCTTGAAATCGGCAAAGACGTTCGGGGCAGCCGACTGCAGGTGGATCAGCATCTCGATCGCCAGCGCCCGAATCTCCACGTCTGCATGCTCGGAAGCACGCATGAACAGGAAATGCCGCAACGCCCGGTAGTTACCGGTGATCACGATCTTGGTCTCGGTGGCGTTGGTCAGCACCGAGCGCGACGCCTGCCGAGCAGCCTTGCGCAGCGCGGTCTTGGACCACTCCGGATAGTCGGCGGCGATCGACGCCTGCAGCGACGCGTTCAGCTCGTCGTAGGCCAGCTGTGTGGCGAACACGGCCACCCTGAACGCCTCCAGGCGCGCGGGATCGTCAGAGACGATCTCAGGCACCACCACGGCCGCCTCAGCCTCATCGACGTACCGCTGCGAGAGCTGGGAGTAGCTGAAGTGCCGATGCCGGATCAGCTCGTGAGTCAGCGAGCGCGAGACCCCGGTGATGTAGAAGCTCACCGAGCCGTGCTCCAGCACCGAGAGGTGGCCGACCTCCAGGATATGACGGATGTAGCCAGCATTGGTCGCCGTCTTGGGGTTGGGCTTAGACCACGACTGGTAACAAGCCCGGCCCGCGAACTCGGCAAGAGCTTGTCCGCCATCCGTCTCGGTTGTCCATTCCGGAACGTCCGGCGGGAAAAACTCTGTCTTCGCGATCAATTGAACCCGGAGGTTAGCTTTCTTCACAGACATCCTTACGGCTCGGCCCAGCAGTAGCGGCAGCACGTCACTTCGCCGAGGTCACGCCGCCACGCCTCTACCCAATAGTGTCTTCCGAGACGACACAGAGTTTGACGGCGCAGATCCGGGCGAGCCTTGTACTCCCACCACAAACGAATGTGGTGAACAGGGCCGCCGGGCATCGACCAGCAATACGGCGAGAACGGCACGTGCATCAGATCGTGAAACTCGCTGAAAGCTTGTAGAACTTGAACGGAGGTTCGCGCATTCGCAACGCCGTGACGTGGCGCAACCGGTGAGAACGGAGACGACAGATTAGCTCTCGTCTTCGATTTTTGTAAAATAGCCCTTCACATATCCAGAGCCGCGTGATTTGCCAGGCATGAAGTTGCGCATATCCTCTACAACAAAAAAATGGTCCCACGCGCCCAGCTTGTAAGAACCATCGTCGTAGCGACGCAGCTCCACACCATCCGGGAACCGCATCACGATAGCGCCCTTACGGGCCTTTGTCGGTTGCGTGTACGAGATCTCCGGGGCACCCGGGACATTCGACATGCCGACGTTCTACCCCCAGGCCGAGACACAACCCCAGCGGTGACAGCGGAAATCGGGGTGCACAGAACGTCGATCCAACAGCGTTGTCATGTCAATACGGTAGATAGGAGGATTTAAAATCGACATGCAGAACGGAATACCGAAATCGTCCAGGGCGTGATAACGAGAAAGGCCACCCGCCAAAAGGCGAGCGGCCTGACCCGGCTTGGTATCGATTACTTCCACAGTCACACGTTCGTCATACCCCGATGCTTCATGCACGGCTCGCAGTACCGGAGCGGAGTGTTGTAGTCCTTGCGAGGATAACTCGGGCAATGGCCCAGCTCATGCACGTAGAGACTACCGTTAATGCAAAGGGTGACGTCTTCCTCGGTGACCTCGAACTCGCCGACTATGAATTCCAGGTCGTCGAGTACATCCGTGCGGCCCTCATCGCGGTAGTAGGCCGAGTCGTCCCAGTTGCCACCCGACGGACGCGCATCGCGAATGAAATTCTGCAGCTTCAGCAGCTCCGAGCGCTTCATTTCACCAACACCGTCCAATACCAGCTCGACACCGGAACACCGTCATCATCGGTATCCGGAGCCTCCAGCCGACGGTCATACACCGTGCGCACGCCCATGCGCAGCACCAGCACGTCACCCACCTGCGGGACGTCGATTCCCTGCTTGAGCTTGAAGTCCTCCAGCGACTCGCCCCACGCAGGCTCGACACCGTTGAACTGCTCACGATTCTTCAGGCGGTCGAACACCATCGGGTCGTAGGCGATCCACATCATCGGCATCGCTCAGCCCTCCAGGTTCACAAGCACGTAGAGGTCGCGCATGGCCTCGTAGACCTGCGTCGCCGCGTGCACCGAACCCTCGAACTCGACCCGGGTGGCGAAGAAGTCATCCTCGCCGTCACCCTTGGCCTCCGCCTTGACCGTGAGAGCGCCCCGGTAGCCCAGGCTCAGCAGGTGCGTGACCGTGGTCTGCCAGTACGGAAGCTCGTCCTGGGACAGGATCAGGAACGCGTTCACGTAACCGGGGGCGACGGTGAACGGGGGCTTGGGGAGAGTCTGCGTGTTCGTCATGTCCAAAGACTAACACATGTCGGCAAGGCAAGCAAGTCCGACATACAACAAGGGGCCCCACCCTCCCCCAGCGAGAAGGTGAGACCCCTTGTCGGATCCCCCGCGATCAGGACGCGTTGTACTCCAACGCGACGTCAAGGCCGTTCGGAGAAGCGGTGGCCTGGTTCGAAGCCCGGATGGTGAACTTGACGTTGCCCGTCTGACCGAACGCGATCGAGTCGGTGGCCGAGCCACTGTCGACCGACCAGCCAGCCGGAACAGCCTTCAGGTTGAAGTGGGCTCCGGTGATCGGGCCGCCACCGTTGTTCTTCACCACGGCAACGATGTCACACGATCCGGTCAGCGTCTCCGACTGCTGACCAGCCGTGACCGTGCGGGTCTTGGCATCGACCTGGACGTTGGAGCCGGACGGAGTGCCCGCCGTGCAATTCACGCCGCCAGTCAGGTTCTCCACAGACACGGACTGGATGACCAGATCGGCCTGGACGTTGCCCAGCACGGTCGAGCCCTTGAACGATGCCGTCAAGATGATGACCGCAGCGGCCACGCCTACGGATGCGAACAGGCCGACCAGAGCGCCAATGACAAGCTTGCGGCGGTGTGCGGAAAAGAAACTCACAGGGATGTCCTCGTGTATCGGGAGAGATTGAGACACCCTATGACCAGGGAGTCGCTAGCCCATCGATGAGAGGACGCCTCTCGTTACGAAAGGTTGCTCGGGTTCGCAGAAATTTCTTCGCGCGCCCACTTCCGGCCGTGCGCCTTGGTCACCACGTAATCGAAACGCGGCAGCAGCACCTCGACAACCGGATCCGGCTGCGACTCCTGCACCTTCATGCCGTCGTACTCCACCTTGCCGACAGAGCCGTCCCGGCCCATCACCACGACCCCCTTCGGAAGGTCATCGCCAGGCCAGAACACCCGAGGTTCACGCATGCCACGGCCGCCGGGCCAGAACAGCGACAAAAACTCCGCTACATGCATGTCAACGCTCCTCGTCAGGAAAATCAGGGCTCACGGTTGTCTCACACAGGAACGGACTCTCCACATAGAACGACGCCACGAACCACGGCGTGTAGAGATACCCGCTCGACCAACCCCAACTGCCGCGCAACGGCCGACGCGGAGAGAACCGCTTGATGTCGAACTCCACATTGTTGATGGTCAGATTCCACGTCGGCTCACCCGGAGGACGTCCGTCCTCGGAATACCACCGACGATTGAAATCCACTTCCAGAAACTGCTGTGTCTTCGTGCCACGCGAACTCATGTCAGTCCGCCTCCTTCTCCAGAAGCAGAAAGACCTCGTTGAGCCACTTGTCCGTCGGATCCACGTGTTCCACAGGAACACCATGCGCGGTGGCGTAGACACGCTGCGACAACGAAGCCAGCGCGGCGATACGGAAAAACTTCTCCGCCACCGCAGGCGGCAACACACGCGGAGGCTCCGTGTCGTAGTCCATGCCGGACTGCTCCGCCGTGTGCACCCGGTAGTCCTCCAGGTGGTTGATCGCGCGCTCCATACCACGCAGCGCAGCGTCACCGGACTCCCGATAGATGCTATCCCAGCCCTTCAACGCGTGGATGAGCTGGGTCAGCACGTCGGTCACGATCGCCGCGCCCGCCACCTCCAGCACCGCGCGCGAGACATGGTCGTCAACGCTCAGCACCTTCGCGAACCGAGCAGCGATCTCGTCGGACACCTCTACCGCAGCCATCAGGACACACCCTCCTTGTCCGTCCACGCAATCAGCAGACGGATAGACAAAGCCAGCTTGTTGTTGTCACCCTCAACCACGGAACCACCCCACGCACGAGTCACCGCAGGGAGACGACGCTCCCAGCCCGGGAGACCGCCATCGATGATGGTCTGACGGATTGCCTTCACGACCTGAACCCTGTGGCTACTACCCGGCTTGCGAGCCCCCAGCCACATGCTGCGCAGCACCGAGTCGAAGAACCACACGTCGAAGTCCAGCTCGCACTGCGCGCAACCGTCGGCACGCAGCGAGCCCGCCTGGTGCGGGCCCTCCGCGCACATATCCGGGTCGGGATCCCGCACGAACTCTCCCGCTCCAAGCAACGCGGACACGATCACCTGAACCTCAGCGTCGTTGCCCGAACCACGCAGGAAGTCCTCCAGCGTGCGAAGCGCGTTGAACGCCGCCTCACCGTTGGGCGAGCCAACACGCTCCAGGTCCACCCGAGCCGTCGCCACACGGGTACGCGCCAGCTGCGTCAGGTACCAGACCGGAACCCGGCTGGGGCTCTCGGCCACCTTGTTGCGGGTGCGGAAGTCCTGGTACAACGCCCAGAAGTCATCGCGATCCCGAAGCTCTTCGATGTTCGTCATGACATAAGAATAGCACGGTCTGACAAGTCAAGCAAGTCAGACCGTGCTAGTTATTTCAGGTCTTAGAACCCACCACCACCGGAGTCGCCACCGCCAGACGAGCCGCCCGAATCCGAGCCACCCGAGCTGTGCGAGGAACCGTAGTCGTGGGACGCGCCGCTGTGACCATACCCGCGGCTGCCCGATCCGGACGAGTAGTGCGGGGTCGAGCTGTGAGACGAGCTGGAGTCCGGAGCCGCCGTAGTCGAGCCGTACACGCCCGCAGCGGTCGCCAGATCGGTCAGGTCGGCGTCAGCAGCCAACTCGGAACGACGACGCTCAGCGGCAGCCTCACGCTTGCGGCGGCGCTCCGCCCCGCTGACCGGCTCACCAGAGACGCGATCGGCCATGTACTTGGCGAGAAGCGAGTCGTCGAACGTGGCGTAGGTCGACTTGCCCGAACCGTGCGATCCAGTCCGAATGCCAGGGAGCAGGCCCATGTCGTACTGCGAGGAAGCATGAACAGCTGCGTGACGACGCTTGATGCGGTCCCGGCGAGCGAAGAACGCCATCACCGATCCAACGATGACCAGGCCCGCCACGATAACCGTGACGACAATCCAAGTGTCAGACATTCCGATCCCTCTCTGTTGTGAACCGAAACTGTCATACCCGGTGACCGGAAAGATTGGCGACATAGCCGCAGCCGATCAGCCCGCTGCGATCTCTCCGGTTCTTACGTGGCTGCCCACACCGAAACGCAAGCGCCCCCGGCAGGACTCGAACCCGCACCTTACGGCCTAGAAAACCGTTGCCCTATCCATTAGACCACAGAGGCTTGTATTTATGGTGCCCCCGGCAGGATTCGAACCTGCGATGGTACTTTCGTACGTCGGATTAAAAGTCCGAAGAGATCGGCCGCTAGTCGACGAGGGCATGTCTAATTTAGTTGTTACGCACCCCCACCAGGAGTCGAACCTGGACAATCAGTTTAGGAAACTGAGGCTCTGTCCGTTGAGCTATGAGGGCTTGCCTGACTACTCACGTCGTTTTCTGTGGGAAGACATTACACGACTAACGCCGAAACCACAGAACAGCACGCAAGCCGCCAGGTTTTCTTCAGGGTCGACATCAAGGCGCGCACCTTGCCCGATGCCGCTTTGCCCCGGTGACGATGCGCTGGCACCGGGATTCGTCGCAGCCTGACCTGCAGAGTGGGACGGAGAGGAATCGAACCTCTCGGCGAGCCGTCGCTCACAGACGCCAGTCCACGCAGGAATCGAACCTGCTTACCGCCATGTCGTCCCAAGTATGAAGTTGAAGGATCGCCACCCGGGACTCGAACCCGGAAGTACTCCCGTCGGAGTGTAGGCCGTCTACGCGACGATCCAGAGCCTGAGCCGGGAATCGAACCCGAGGTTGTGTCTTACGAGGACACCGCTTTGCCATTAAGCGACACAGGCAGAACGGATAGAATCACCGGCGGGCCCGCCAGAACTTCTACCCTCACCAGCGCTACCGATTACCCGGATCAAACGGCCGGGCTCTTGCGCTACCGATGTCCGGCATTCCCTCCCTGATGCTGCCGACCCCTGCAGAGGGTCTGCCAGTCGGAAAAGCCTGCGGACAGGTGCACCCATCCGTTGTGGATCCCGAGGGAGATCGAACCCTGCACCCCGCTCCATACTGGATCACGCACGGGGGCCGCCTGGAGGACCCGTCTGAAGTTTTAGCGCCGAGTGAGGCTCACCAGAGTTTGGAATCGAACCCACTCACCCGACTAAGCAATCCGACGCAGCTGACGTCTTCTCGCTTTGTGTTCCCTGCAGGATTTGAACCTGCGACCTTCGGTATGTCGAACCGACGTTCTACCACTGAACTAAGGAAACAAGACGGGGAGGGAGCGACCCTTCCCCTCATTGGCGCCAGTCAACGTTTCACCAAGGGCTACTCCGTCTTCCCTAACCAATGCTCGCTCGGTGCGCGTACCTACGCCGGGATGCCCTCGGGCACCACGACGACTCGTCACTACCAAACTTCAAACCGCTGCAGCAGTCTGCGTGCCCCCTAGAGGAATCGAACCTCTGTTTCCGGTTCCGTAGACCGGCGTCTTATCCCCTGGACTAAGAAGGCATGTGTGAAATTATCGAAAACAGAACCTGTGCTACCGTACACCATTGACCAGGGCATCCGAAGATGTGTACACCCCTAGCGCACCGGAAATGGATCCGGACCTGGATCTGTTTTCAATTTTAGACAAGTACGGCGATCCCGCTTTCCCAAAGCATGTCGCATCAACCTTTTCAGCTCACGAGTAGGATCTCGGTATTGCTGCTTGTCTAGTACGCCGAGTGGGAGTCGAACCCACGCCCTACGAATTAAGAGTTCGCAGCTCTGGCCTCTGAGCTACCGGCGCTTGACATTATTTAATTCTCCACCACCCGAAGGTAGCAGCCGTACGTCGTGTATGGCAATTTGCACAAACTACGTGGCACTTTGCCATTTCAGCTCGGAGACGCTTAGGAGAACCACCGCTGACAAGGTAAGAAACATTTGCAACCTTGTCGCCCTGATGATCAAACTGAAGAACAACAATGTCGTCTTCACCACAATCAACACAGGGATGTTCAATTAAGTAAGCACGAATAATTTCTCGATTGCGATCTCGTTGAGCATTTGCAGTCGCAAGCCTTTTAGGGTTCTGATAAGCTTTTGTCACAATATACGACGCAGCATTGTCAAGAACTCTACATGGTTTGCAATTAGCTTGCAAACCATCATTGCGAGCTGCATTCTTACCAAAATCACTGGCCGGTACAAATTCTTTGCACCGGCCACATCGCTTCTTACCGGGCGGAACCACGTCCGGCTCTGCCCATCTCACCGCCTCGGACATGGCAGTAAGAGTAACAACATTCAGAGTCAAATGCAACTAAGAATTAGGGTCGGCGTGTTTGGCCGCTACACTACCTCGCCATACAGGATCAGACAGCGCGGCCACGCCGTCCAAGATCCGTCGGAAGGCGCTAGCAGCCTCCAGCGAGAACGGGATTCGAACCCGCGTCTCCGATTATTAAATTAAAAACAGGCAGGGTGTGCTTTATCCGTACACCACACCGCGAATCCAGAAACTATACAGCTGTACACACTGTACCGCTTCCTCGGGGCTGCGCAAACCCTTTTGGCGATGGCCCAGGGACTTGAACCCGGCCCCTCCCTGCCCTTAGCTATGAACTTATCAACTAGAGAAAATCTAGCATTTAGCTGCTTGCTTGTCAACACCTGCTTGGCGCAGACCCTGTCCTACCCCGCCAACGAGCGGATCAGACGTACTCTGCCGGATCAATCTTCACGAACGCCGACGGGATCAGCTCGATCGAACGCACCCAGGAACGGTCCTTCGAGATCCGCTCCGCCATCGAACGATTGAGGTTAGCCTGCGCCGATCCCATACCACGCTGCATGCGACGGCCATTACGCTGCAGCGGATTGTAGAACGCCACCCTGCCCTGCTCGTCAAGCAGCCACCAGTAATTCTTGTAGCACATCACGATGCCCGCAGGCGAATCGGTCAGCTCTGCCACAGAAATCCAGACATAGTGATCCAGAGGAATCTCGGTGTTCGTCATGTGACTACCTTACCGTTCTTGTCAGCAGTTGTCAACTCACCGGCGGTCGTCATCCATGAAGTTCTTCAGAGCCGACTTCGCGATCGGGCCCAGGAACTCGAACACCGAACTCAGATCCGGCGCGTCCTTCCCGGCCTTGTCCGTAGCACCCGGGTCAGCGGCACGCTCAGCCTTCAGCGCCTCCAGCTCGGCCTCCAGGCCCGCAATACGCGTGCGCGCCTTGCCGACCTCCTCGTGCAGGTGCAGAGCGTTCTTGCCTTCAACATCGCGCTGCTGAATCGCTGCGGAAAGCTGCTGAGCGAGAGCCATGTTCCTCTCGTCCAACTCATTGGCTTCGCGGACCGCCTCGTCACGCTCCTTGGTCAGAGCCAGGCCCTTGCGATACGCGGTCCGATACGACTCACGCACATCGTCGAGCTGCGTCTTCAGACCAGCCACCTGACCGCGCAGCTTCAGAATCTCTTCAAACCGCTGCTTCTGATCACGTCCCTGACTTCCGGTCAAAGGCGCGTACTCCGCGTCAGCCTTACGAACCCTCTCGATAAGAACCTTCTTATCACGATTCAGGTCGTGCAGACGATCCGTAGCCGCCTCAATGACCTCCAACGGCTCCGCCTCGCCCAACCGATCCTGATCAACCGGGGCCAGACCCTCCAACAGAGCCGCAGCAGCATCCCGCAGCTTGCCCTGCTCGATCATCCGGGACGTGTTGTCGAGATCGGTGTTCGCTTCCTGCGTTTCGGCCTGGCGCTTCCACAGGTTCGCCAGCTCGCGAAGCGCGTGGTGCGGAGCAGGCTCAGCCGACTCCAGACCACGGCGCACCGCGTCCCACAGCATCTCCGACTTGGCAGACGGGACATGCGACAGCGGCTTACCGTTTTCGTCGAAGACATCCGGGTGCATCGCAGCCGCTGCCTTACGAACCTGCCATTCCTGGATGTTCGTCATGTCGCTGTCCTACCCACTCAGCTAGAGATAACGCCGTGCTTAGTGGCCGCGTCGATCCAGCTCTGCCACTCGTCGACCATCAGATCGGCGAACGCCAGCTCGGCGATGCCCTGCGGGTCCGGAATGTCCTTAGCGTCGATGTTGTCGAGCAGCCTATCCTTCTCCGTGGCGTCGTCCAGCTCCTGCAGGAAGTCGACCGGGCGCAGCGACAGGAACTTGATGAACACCGGGTACCCGGCCAGCTCGTAGGCTACCTTCTTGGTGGCGCGCTTGTCCTCGCGGTTCGGAGACCCGTCACCGATGACAACCGCGAACACCGGGTAATCCGACTTCTCGGCAATAGCCTTGAGCGCCTCCAGCGGAGCCGACATGACCGTCGAGCCCATCTCGTGGCGGCGCCAAATCTGCGAGTCGACCACGCCCTGATAGTTGTCCACGGTCACCGTGACAGCAGGGTAGAGACGGCTGTCGAACGCGATCACCGGGATCTCGCCGTCAGCATCGACCTGCAGCGAAAACGCCAGCACACGCTCGACCAGAGCCTGCACCGCGCCGTTGTGGTAGTCGTAGTTCATCGAACCGGAGTGATCGAGCAGCAGCACTACCTGCGCCCGCATGCCGGACAGCCCCGCCTTCGACAGCGAGATACCAACCTTGTCGGCACGCTTCTTCAGATCGATGCGGGACTCACCGAGCGAATCCAGATCGAACGCCGGAGCGCCCGCCGGATCCTTCGTAAGCTTGACGGTCTTCTTCACCATGTCAGGCATTCAATGCTCCAGGTTAGTCGGAAAGAGCGGGGCGGGGACACGCTGTGAGGGATTGTCGATGAGAAACGGCTAGATCGTGATAGGGCAAGTCGAAGTGATCAGAGCGGAGCTGTTCGGTGGTGAACGTGGTCTGTCGATTGGCACGGGCAGATTCCGGAGGGTCCGGGTGCCGGGCGGGGTTGTCGAGAAGCAGCGGTTCGTTCGGGCGCGTACGTGGTCAGTCAAATTGCGCAGACGCGTTCCGGGATACGAAGGGTAGTCGAAGGGCTTAGCCCAGCCCGAAAGCTCCGGGACTCAGGGGCGGCCGGTGCCTAACTCCAGCCGCCCCTGTCCTACCCCAGATCAGGCGCTAGCGGCCGTCTTACGACGAGCAGCAGGCTTCTTCGACGAACCCGTCACCTTCGCCCCCGCCTTGCCAACCTCAACACGATCCCAGTTGACAATGCGGTACTTGCCGAACGACTGCGAACGGCTCGCACCGATACCCTGCTCCTCACCGGTCAGCCAGATCATGGCCCACTCGGTGTCGGTGAACGCCCAGTCCGAGAGCACCGTGAAGTTCAGATCGACCTCGTGACAAATCTCCTCGTACTGAATGCCGGTGCCGCGCCAGGTGTGCACGAACCGCTGCACGATCTCATCGTGCTCCAGGACAGACTCACCGTCCCGGGTCAGATAGATGCGGTCGTCGTCCACGACGATGTGCTCCGCGAGGAACCCGAGCAAACCCTTGTTGGTCACGCCCCAGCCACGCTGGTTGAGCTTGCCCGCAGCGACGGCAACGTTGGCCGCCTCCTTGAGCGCCGCCTTCAGCTGACGACCTTCGATGTAAAGACCGTGCTGGTCCCGGCGAAAACCGTTGAGGTGCTTCGCCGAACCGACCAGAGCAACAGCCTCGTCAGCCGTGACACCACGCTCGGTCATAACCTTGGCGACCTCCTCACGAATCAGATCGTCGGAGGTGCCGAGCTTCGACCGGAGATGACCCTCAATGACCTTGGGATCGGTCGGAGTGCCGCCAGCGATGGCCCGGACGTGGAGGGTGCCGTTGAACTTGTACGGCCACGCCTGTCCACGGAACTGCTCGAAAACGCTATCCATTTTTACTGTGCCTCCTGGGCATCTTGGTAATGGATGTGTTTGCTTTCCTATGCCGGAATGGTCACAGGAGCCTTAACAATCGAGCGCATCAGCCTGTCATACTCAGACTCGGTGAATACGCTCGACACCGTGCCGTCTCCTACCCGGGAAGCAACAGCCCGGTGGAACGCGGCAAGCATGCGCGAAGTGTTCGCAGAAACCTCATACCGGTCCGCGACAAAAAGACAATCCGCAGCCGTCATCTCGGCAACACGACGCTGAGTATCCATACCGTCCACCACATAACGCTGGTCGAACGGAGACATCGCTGCGACGTCACCAGTCTGCTCGAACTCCTTCGCAGCGCGAGCGAAAGCTCCCGCCACCGCATGCGCACGAGCGCGAGCCCGGCGGGAACCGATCACACGGGTGATCTGCTCACGCAGGATGGACTCCGCCCGCGCCTCCAGCCACGCGGTCAGCACCTCGGGAGACGTCTCGCGCAACGTCGCCACGATATTCGCTGCCGCTACAGCAGGAATGACGTCTTCCTCTGCTTCAAGAAAGTCTCTGATGAACGAATTGATGTACTCATCAGGAGATGCTACTTCGATCACAACACTCTCCTACCCGATGACCAGCGAAAAAGGAACGTCGACGTGACACGGGGTGCGCGGAGACGCGACGGGCTGAGGCGGAAAGTCGAACCGGCGAGGCACGACAGGAGCGGATGCAGAGCTGCGCAGTCGAAGGGGTCGCGGTGCGTAGCGGCGGGAGGATCGAGGGTTGTCGAACTGAACTGGGATGCAAGGAACCCGAGCGGAGTGGGGCTGTCGAGTGGGGGCGACCAGAGATGGGCAGGTGCCGGGAAGTCGGATGGATAAGGGCAGGCAAGGGATGTGTTGTCGGACTGACTCAGGGGCGCGTTGCGAAAGCGCGGGGAAGACTCGGGACGTCGACGGGCCAGCGGTGTCGAGACGGGGGATGTCATGAGATAAGGGGTGGGCGGGGACAAAGATGGCATGGGCAGTCGAGAAGACGTGGGACGGCAGTGAAAAGTCGACGGGTGCTGAAGTGAATTGTTCTGGCAAGGGTAGTCGTAACACTGGGTAGTCGAATGGAGGCGAAGCGGCCAGAAGCGCGGCGGCTTGGAGTTGTCAGAAGGATCGGGCTGCGGCGGCTTGGAGTTGTCAGAAGGATCGGGCTGCATGCGCAAGGGGCGGTGGGGGGTTGTCGTGTGAATTGACAGGAGAAGGGGCGGAGCTGGGTTGTCGGCACGGGACGCGGCTTGAGATGACCCGGATAGTCGCAGCGGGTGGGCGAGATCAAATGTGGGGAGACATGTCGATGCGCGGCGCGGTGGGCGCGAGCAGGCGTGACGATGGATTGTCGAAACGGCTGGTCAGGGCGGGAAGACGACTTGACGATGTCGAGCGGAAGGAAGGGGCAGGGCATGCCAGGGAGTGGTACGGGATGTCGAAGCGAGCCGGACAGGCGCGAGATGACCAGAAACGACTTGTCGAAACGGCGGGGCAGGGCGCGCGGTGGCGAGCGTGGTCGAAACGGAGGGATCGCGGACCGTGCTGACGAGACCAGACATGTCGAGGGCTTACCCTGCCGCGATGCGGACTTAGTGGGCCGGGCGCCTAACTCCCGGAGACACAACAATTCTACCCAGAGAAAAGGCCCCGGATCCGAAGACCCGGGGCCGATTTCCGTCAGGAACGCTGTTCGATCCGCTCCTTGGCGTCCGGAGAAACCGTGAGACCGAACCGCTCAGCCACGTCCAACACAGCCGCACGCGCGAGCACAATCCGCACCTTCTCGAAACCCGCGTAGTCCGCGCGGTAGCGCATCTTCGGGTCACCGAACGGCAGCTCCTGCTGCGCCTTGACCAACTCCGGGTTGTACTTGGTCCCCGTCATGATCACGCGGTCCTCGTCTTCCGGGTCGCACATGACGTTGCAGATCTGCGACTCGGACACGTCCGCCAGCACCGTCACGACGTCGGTCAGGAACACCCGCTCGCCCTCAGCAGGCTTCGTGAGCGGCTCGATCCACGGCGTCAGCGCCGACGAGTCGACATACTGCTTGCCGCGCGTCACAGCCACGTAGGCCAGCCGCAGCTCCGGAGCCGAGAGACCCTCCTCCGACATCGGCATCGGAAAGTCAGACGCCAACTTGACCGAATTCCACTCGCGACCCTTGCTCTTGTGAGCAGTGCTGATCAGCAGCTGCGCGGCACGCTCGGGAACCGCACGCTCGACAGCGGCGAGAATGACCTGCGGAGTGTGGTCGTCAACGAGGTTGACCAGCGTCTGCAGGTCACGCGCCTCCTTGTCCTCAGTGACGTACTCACGAACCTGATTCCACGACTCGAACGCCCGAAGCTCCGGGTGATCTGTCGGACGGCCCTCCGTGAGGTCCAAAGCAGCCTGTGCCAGCCACTGCACCGCCTGGGTACCGCCGACCAGACCCGCCCGGATGCCCGACATCTGCGCCGTGAGCAGCCGCGAGACCGCCTCGGCGTTGGTGCGGCACAGGACGGTGTCCGGGTTGTCCAGGAACGCCAGCGCAGAGGACTCCGGTCCGAGACCCTGCAACTGATACGGCGTCTCCAGCAGCGACAGGATGCGATTGGCCTCATCAGCAATGGACTGGCCGAACCGGAACGACGCGGTCAGCGGAAGCCGGTACTCGGCATCGAACTGGTCGAGCGCGTCGATCGCACCACGCCACGCGTAGATCTGCTGGTTGCTGTCACCGTTCGGGATCAGCTGAACGCCGTGATCGGTCTGCATGCGCTGCACGATGCTCATGACCACCGGGTCCGCATCCTGCGCCTCATCAAAGAGAACGACCTCGCCCGGAAGTCGGAAATTCTTGTCCATGCTGGCGAGCTTCAGGTAGTGGTCGTGCATGAAACGGAGCTGACCCCTGCCCGAGGTGATGTCAGCCCAAGCACGCTGCACGTACGGGAACACGAACTCCTGCAGCGCCTTGCGCGGCTCGGGAAGATCCATACCCGGAACGCGGGGGATGTGGTGCATGCCGGGCTCAGGAGCGTCGGAAGCGCAGAACCGAGCCACCGACTCCATGACCAGACCAGCCAGCTGACGGTCGCGAAGCTTGAAGTCGCCGAACACGAAGTCCTCGCGGATGCGCAGGATCTGCGCCTGCTTCCAACGCGGGACACGCTCCTGGCTCTGCAGCCGGTCCAGCAGCTCCGGACGGCTCGCCTTGATGTGGTGGTAGGCGAAGCTATGCGCGGTCGCCGCCGTGACGTTGCGCGGGAACCTGCGCTTGGCCTCATCGGCAATCGACTTGTTGAACGCGATGTAGCAGAAGCTCTTCTCAGCGTTCTCCCGAGAGATCAGCTCCAGGGTCGACGTCTTGCCGGTACCGGCAAGCGCCTCTACCACCACGTCCTTGCCGGTCGCAGCCGCGTCCATGATGTCGCACTGCTCACTTGTAGGCTTGAAAGCCATGCTAGCTCCTGAAGCTGGGGCGGATTTTTCTCCGCCGCGATGAAAAGAGCTTAGCATGCTCGCAGAGACATGCAAGCTTGACTTGCTGACCTAATCCTGGCCGAGCGCAGCTTCGACGGTCCGGAACCCGGACGCCCGCAGCAGGTCGACCAGCTCCTCGGCAGCGTTGACCACACGCCACCCGTCCTGGGCACAACTCACCAGGGTGTCCACATCGAACTCGGCGCCGTGATCTTTGATCTGACGCAGCATTTCCAGCGCGTTCTGCAACGAACGAAACTTAGCGCGCATCTCGTCAGCGCTCATCGCAGACCCTTGGGCCGGTAGCCGCCGTGGGCATACCACTCAGACAGACTCCGAGCATGCTCAGCGATCTGGTCAGCCAACTCAGCAACAGCGTCTAAATCCCGACGCGACAGGTCGATCACGTGGCTGGCTTGAATTTCTTGAATGTAGCTGATGTCCCGAGACAACAGCCGTACAACCTCTTCCGGGTCCACACAGATGTTCTACCCGGAGATCGGAAAGCCTCGCGGATCGGTGGGATCATCGCGCAACGCATGACGGCCCGAGGAATCCACCGGAGTGTCATCCTCGGACCAGTCACGTTCAAACACGGTAAACGGATCTCCGAGCCGATCCACCAGGTCCAGGTAGAAACGCAGCTCCTCCATACCCCGGCCTTCGTCCCAGCTAGACGAGCGTGACCACCAGAAACCACGTCAGCAAAGACATGACAATGCCGGTGACACAACACGCGATCAACAAATCCGTGGTGGTCCACAAATCTTCATGTCGAACATTACGGGTGCGTCTCACTCGCATGGACGAATACGCACGATGGGACGGAGAACTCACTTGCACACAGCTCCTGCGGGGTTCAGGAAATCCAGTCACTGCGGACTTGGAGCAACACAGCCCGGACGGAACCCGCCGCCTCTTCGCCTTCGGGGAGGCTGTCCTGCACCACAACAAACGCGGGGCGAGACCGTGAGCGGTCGGTTCCGAGCAGCAAGCGGACGTTGACCCCTTCATCGGAACCGTTCGACGCAGAACGTGCAAGAGCAGACGCTCGAACAGCCTCAGTTAAACGCTTTTGGTTGAGCAGAACCGTCCTCGGTGACGGAGCGCTATCGCTGCCAAGCCGACGGAATGTCACCGTCAACTGCTCCGATGACAGATCCCCGTAGCGGTTACGCGTCGCCACCGTCAGCTCATCCGGCTCCGGATACCCCACCTTGAGCGCTACCGCCAGCGTCTCCTCATCCGAGGTCGGCTGCGCGCGATCGAGCGCCTCGACCAGAGTGTCCGCATTGACGATGACCTCATCACGGTTCTCCGCGATGGGAGTCTCAATGATGGTCCGAGCCTCCGCCGGAAAAGACTCGGTGTTATGCGCGACGATCATGCGATCCGCCGCATCCACCGGACCGATCTCCGCGACCAGATGGAAACGCGTGTCGGCGAGCCGAAACTCCTGCGCGTCGTTGCGGTCCAGCATCTTGACCAGGAGATCCACCGCCGACGTCGACAGCTCACACGTCAGATTCGCAGGAAGCATGCCTCGGACCTGCGCAAACGACGTCTTGTCTGTGGTCGTAGCGATACCATTATGAATGTCGAGCTGCATGCGGCCTGGATCATTCTCATCCGATCCTGCGGCGTAGCGGACGGCTGAGACCGCACGCGTGAAATCCGCACGCGACAGCGAGTGCCAGGTCAATTCGTCAAGCGCGGCAAGCCGAACGTATTCCTGCACGCCCGCAATACGCAGCGACCAGGAGCTACTGCCCGAGTCGATGTGCAGCAGCTGGTCCTCGGTACGAAGCTTCACCGTCGGACCCGATGCTCGCTTGATGACGTTGGCAAACTTGGCCGCTCCGATCAGCAGCCGACCCGGGTTTAAGGTTCGCACCGCCAGCGACGTCGAGACGACCGTCGACCCCGAATTCGAGCCGGTGATCACCAGACGGCCATCGGAGGCGTCCAGCACCAGGTTCTTCAGCTCCGGAACGAAATCCCCGGACGGCACCACGAGCATGGCCTGATCGACCATACGACGCAGCACCGTCCGAGGAACCTCGAAGTGCGGTGGCGACGCGAGCACCACCGACGGCAGCTTGACCTGAGGAAGAATCTCGTCCTCTTCGTCCTCCACCGCTTCCGGTGCGGACAGATCGATTCCAAGAGACTTCAGAATGTCTTCACCGGCGTCGGTGGTCTCTTCCGAGACGTCAGCCATTGCTCTCCTTCAACTCAGTCATCAGAACGGATACTCCGCAACCAACGCCCAGCCTGATCAAGATCCAAGGAAGTCAATCCGATACGAGGACTCACATAGTGCAGCCGGTAAGGCGGCTGACCCTTGCGCTGCTCGGCAAACCAATCACGCTCAGTCGGAAACCTGTCAAAGTCGTCATCCAGCCAAACGAACGGGCGATCCTTGGCGTACTCCAGAACCCCGTCAAACTTCCAGTGGAACGCCTTGAAGCCCCACTCGATGACAGGAAGTACCGGAAGACCGATTGCCGGACCAATGTAGTCGTTGGCTTCATGCTCCCACGTGGTCGCCCACGCCAGCTCCGCGTCGTGCTCAGCGGCGAACGCGAGCAGCGCGGGACCGTGCTCGGGAGCCAGCCACACTCGGAGCGGGTGCTTCTGATACTCCCAGCCCGACGGACGAAGCCGATGAGTCCCATAGCCCTCAGGACGTCTTGTCGGCTTTGCCATGTACGGATTCAAGGGCCGTCCACATCCAGCAGAACTAACGGACGATTCACGACACCACCCCCTTAGGTCGGGTCGACGGAGTCACCGAAATGACCTCGCCAGGGACTACACGCGGAGCTTCGACGGCACGCGGTGGAACGCTCAACGCCTGGCGTTGGACCACTTCAACACGAGCCGAGACGACAAAGCGGTGCACATAATGATGCACATAATGATGAACATGATGGACCACGACTCGTTCCTCGGGACACGGCGTACACCGTGCAGGATCCGGAAACTTCGTGCGCGGACGATGTCGATAGCGTCCCCGAACAAACAAGCCTCCCACAGCTAGAGCCAGCAATCCGTGCACCAACAGAGCCAGCGCAACGCTCACCGACCAGAGGCTCAACAGCCAGTCGAAAACGCTACCGATCAGACTCACGACGTGCTTCTACCCTCAGACGGTATGCCTGAAGACGGTATGCCTGAAGATCCGCCAGCACGTCATGCGCGGGATCCGACCACGGCAGGTTATGAGAGACCCGGCTCAGCGACGACAACGGCTGCGTGGCCTCCACCAGACGCACGCCCTCGACAGGCTCAAACCGCCATGCCGGGCCGGACGCCTCCACCGGAGCAGCGCACGGCCAGCCCGCAGCTCGCCCGTGACGGCCGCAGTACACCACCCCAGGCTCAGAGCATTCGTGACGCCAGCAACGCGACCGAGAACGCCTACGGCGATGTTTCACGGACAACCCCTCACAACGTGGACGGCGCTACCAGCACCACCAGAACAAACGCCCCGACGTAGCCGATAACGAGCAGCGCCTTCATCCAGAAACGGTCCACCGAGCCAACCGCGTATCCCGCAGCGAACACGTAAATGACCGCGATGATCGCAAGCGCGACAACACTCTGCCACTGCACGACTACTCCTCCGGACGTTCCGTCCGATCCAGAGCAGAGCGGACTTTCTCCACCTCAGCGTCCAGCTCCGCGTCAATACGATCGAGCAAAGCCCGCGCTTCCTCTTCAGAATCCACGTTGAAGTCCGACTTCAGCTTCTCCAGCTGCCGGTCGTACTCACCCTTCGCGGCCTCAGCCTGAGCTTCGATCCGCTGCTGCTGACCGCGAAGGGTTTCCGCGCGCTGACGAAGGTCAGCTACCTCTTCATCTTTCGCCACAAAGCTGTCCTACCCCAGGTCAATCGAGACTCCTCAGATCTTCCAGCATCTGACGACGCTCAACCTCAACCTTATTCAGATCGATGTCAAAGTAATCCGCGAACAACTGCTCAAAACTGCGGGCGTCCAGGACCATGATCTCCTGAGAGTATCCCTTGGGCTTCACGTAATGGCCGATGAAACGCCCGTTCTGACCCAGCCAGTCCACAAAATCCGAAAGCACATCCGACTCGTTGCGGACAGCACGCATCTTCTCACACTCAGGATAGCGATCAGGCATGTCAGTCTCCTACCCTCTCAGGTGCACGATAGATTCCGCCGATGCCCTCGAACGCGTGGTAGCGATCCGCCAGGTGCATGATCGCCGACTCCACGCCGAGCACAAAACCCTGATCCCGGAGACGCTCCTCCACCGGATCGCGGTACTCCGAGGGAGCGAGCGTGTCGTTGGCGAACCGGTGTGCGCGAGCACGAGCGCGATTTATCCACTCAGAATTATCGAAGCACAGCGCGGTGGCGTCGAGGTATTCCACGTACTCCCGTCGTCTCCGAAGCAGACTGCGCAGGATGTGCAGCTCGCGGTCCTCACCAGAAGCGTCCAGGTCGGACCTAAACACGACCTCGATGAGCCAATCGCAGAGGTCGGACACCCTCTTAGGACGGAACGTTCCATCCGAGAGATGCCCGTACTGAATGTCAGCCACGACTACAAGCTAGCACAGGTCAGCAAAGTAAGCAAGTTCTACTTTGCAACCTTCTGCTTGGGTCGGAAGACGCCGGTGCTCGTCGGCCTGTATTTGGCGCAAGCGTGACGCACTGGACACCAAGAGCACGCCTTGTCGTCCTTGTTCGGTTCCGTGTCGCCACGCCAGATGTCATGAGCCATCGCCACGATGCGAGCCATCATCGAAGACAGATCCGCGTCGGTGATGTCGACGTAGGCGATGGGATTGGTCTCCACCATGGGCTGCACGAACGCGAACGTCCGCAGCGGCACGCCCTCACGAGCGTAATGCGCCAGCGAATAGAACACGCCCTGCCCCAACGTCTTGCGCAGGTAATCCGGGTTCGCCGTGGCCTTGAGGTCATAGGCAGCCCAGACCGGCGGCAACTTCGACTCTCGCACCAGGATGTCCATGCCGCCGACCAGCATGATCTGCGCCGTCTCCCCGTTGAGATCCGGGATGCGCAACGGCACCCGGAATCGGGCCTCGGGCTCGTACTCGTAGGGAATGACTTCCTTGAGCAGGAACGGCTCCAACCGCGTCACCAGCTGACGCACCCACTCCGCCATCTCCGCGCGGTCGGTGTCACTCTTCCAATTCACGACACCGTCGCTGGTGCGCTTCGCTTCCTCGATCTCGTGATCAATCATGAAGTCGACCCAGGTCGCCATCTCGCCCGGGACCTGCTGGTCGGCTTCGAGCCAGCGGCGCATCACACGGTCGGCCACCGTGCCGTGAAAGAACGGACGGATGTTCGTGACTGGGTTCTTTTTCTTCTCCCGAAACAGAAACGCCCGCTGCTTACATGCAGTATGCGCTTGAAGTGCTGACCAACTAATCTTAATTGGCTTTGGGCCGTCGCATTTTGTAGTCATACCAACTCATTCGTCTGGGGATACGAATGAGTTCTACCCTTCAGCAGTAAAACAGCCCTGCCTGCGAAGCCTTACACGACACAACTCCACCGACTTCAAATCCCGCTCGACGCCCACCACTTCGCGGCCCTCCATCACGGCCGCCTCGATCGTCGACCCCGACCCGGCAAACGGCTCGATGATGCGATCTCCAGGCATGGTCAGCAGCCGCACGAGAAAACGCATCAGGCCAAGAGGCTTGACCGTGTTGTGCTTAATGCTGGTCGACCAGTTGTCCATTTTCGGCTCGTACGAATCATGGCCGCACACGTCGTGAGGACGGTTGGCGTACTTCGATCCCGAGCCCATATACGAGCGCGTCACCACGCCGCACACCGTGCACTCCCACGCCCTGACCTTGCCCAGCGTCGACAGATCCTTCACACCCTCACCCGCCTCCACCTTGATGACGGGGCGCTCAGCGTTGTTGGGCTTGGACTGAAAGCGGAACGTCGGGAAATACGAGATCGCATCTCCGAACGCCGGAACCGGGCAGCCCGGAACGCACGCACCGGGAGGCTCCTCGCACAGCGACGAATGCTGCACCAGCACGTTGGGCGGAGCCGAGCCGTTGGGCAGCGCGCAGCCATCCAGATCAAGCGTGGCGGTCTTATGCTCGGCAATGGTGGGTGTGAGCCCGCCAGGCAGCATCGGCGCGCGAGCGAGCACAGCAGGCTCATGACGAGAATGAAGGGCCGACCCCCGGCCCTTCATCTCGACCGCGAGATCCTCATGCCCAGCCTTGCGCAGGCGCTCGGGCACGTTGGTGCTACGCATGAAGCCCGACGGGTAGTGCCAGATGATCGAGTCCATGACATCCCAGCCAGCCCGGTCGATGCCGGTAGCCAGATCATGCCAAGTCTTCCCCGCGCCAAACGCGACCAGCCAGCCGCCGGGCTTCGTGATTCGCAACAGCTCGCGCGACCACGTCTCGCACCACGCCGCAAAGTTCGGGATCGCGTCCCACTCGTCGGTGCCTCCGCCCATAGCGAGGTTGTACGGAGGATCGGTAATGACTGCAGAACACGAGTTGTCCGGGATCAGCGCGAGCGCATCCTCAACGGCACCGTGCAGCAGCGTGACCGGATGCTTCAGCTCGATCAAGACAATTCCCCATTCGCTGCAGACACCAGCAGCTCCGTCGCCAAATCCTGCTCAGCCTTCGGGAGACCCATCTCGCGCACAGCCTCGACCACCGACTCGATCGACGACGCCATCACCGTAGACGCGCCCACCGCCGCCAGGAACTGGTCCATACGCTGCTGGTAATCCACTATCGCAGCATGCTGTTCTACCCGGAACACCTCGGAACCCGGCTTGGCTGTCTGCAGCTCGACACGCTCGAACGCAGCAGCGCCCTCGACACCGGAATGCCAGATGGTGATCGCAGGCTTACGCGTCAGATCCGACTCATGCAGCGATCCCCGCGACAGCGCACCTTGGTTGCAGAACGTGACTCCGTCAACCTCAAACACCCCGTGATAGTCGTGGACATGGCCGTAATACAGATGGCCTTTGTGACCTGCCCACTCAGCCACAGTACCTGCCGGAATGTTCTCATATGGAAGCTCTCGACCCACCGGATACAGCGGCGCGTGCGTCACGATCAACCCGCCTGACTCCGACCAGGGAGTCCTCGACGCGCGCCAGTCCTGGAACGCCGCAGAAGCATCCTGCCAGTCCTGCTGCCACGGGACACCGTAGAGCGGCAGATCCTCAGCCCAGCCATCGAGCAAGCGCATTCCCGCCTGCAGCAGCACACCGAAAGGCTGAGTCTCGAACACAGAGTCAATGCGGTCATGCTGAATGTCGTGATTGCCAATCACACCGTAGACCGGGCACGGGGATGCGTGAATCACATCAATCATGCGCTGCACCGTCTTATGCGAGGTGCGGTCCGGGCGCTTAATATGAAAGATGTCACCAGACAGAACTAAAGCCTTCAGATTACGTTCTGTGGCGATCTTAATGATCTCATCCAGAAGACCGAACAGATCATCGTTATAGGTGTCATAACACTGACTTGGAGCTTTGTCAGAGAGATGCACATCGCCGACAGTGCCAATCTCAACTTCTGAATCCACAGCCCTCTCCTACCCTGAGACAGGGAGAGCTTCGAGCTTTAAGCGCTATGTCATGCAGACAACGCTACAGGTTTAGCAAGCATTGTATGCCGTCGCTGCTCGGGTAACGCTCTACCCGGAGGCGGTGTAAACACCATGGTGGGAGACGTTTGCTGCGGCATCCTCAACATCCAGCGAGACACGTTCGACGCCCACAACGCCGACGAATCCGACAATCGAGTCAACGCAGCAAGCTCGTCCGAACGTGCATGCATGATCGCCGCCTTATACAACGATCGGCGAGGCACCTCACCCGAGAACAGCGGCCACTTCTCCGAGCCCGGGTGCAAGGAAAGCACCTCGTGGAACACCCGGGCAGCCACCTTGGAATCCGCATCGGACTCCGGTGCTTCTGGATTGTCGGGAGCTGCATGAATCTCCCGAAGGATACGCAGCAGCTCCCGACAGCAGTCCTCAGTCCAGGCAGAGCTGAGAACCACCCCATCCGTTGTACGGAGAACCTCTGACGCTTGAGACACAGATGATGTCGTCATTGGAATCCTGTTCTCTAGACGACGTTATCGACCTGAGCGTGAGCTGCCGAGGCCCCGCACAACGGACAACTACCAGCCAGGCTCAGAGCCTGACTAAACCGATGACGTGCCTCGTCGGCAGCAGCACGGGCATCGGAAATCAAATGAGACAAACGGACAACACTGCCGTCGGTCTCGGACAACTTCTCCAGAGCTTGACGCAAATTCGCGCGCTGTGCCAGCAATCGGCTCAAATTCTCCGTCTCAGGTACTAGACGTAACCCCACGGTCGCTGTAGAGCAACGTTCTCGGGCTGATTCCACGTCATCGAGCCGATCTGACACGCGAGCGCGCACCTCGGCCAGCTTTTCCAAACGATCCGTACTCGGGATTTCACGACGCTGAGCCAAAGATGTACGCAATCGAGCGGCGGACGACTTCAACGTCTCCAGACCGGCGTTCAACGAGAACGCTATGTCTTCAAGCTCCTCAGCGTATCCCATCGCCGTCTGCGCTTCATCCGCAGCAGCCAACCGACCCGGGAGTCTGGCAAACTTCCGGCCCGACTCGGTCACCGAATCCAGCTCAGACGCCTTCGAAGAATAAGCACGTCGCGCCTCGGAAGCCCGGCGGTTGGACTCGCGCACAGCGGCGTAAATCATGTTGACGTTGGTGAGCTTGCCCAGCACACGAGCAACCTCAGCGCCGGTCTCATCGAGCAGATACGGGCGATCGAACTGGCCCGCGACCCACAGCTTCGTCTCGCCCAGCTGCAGGCCCTGAGAGACACCGTCCGGCACTCCAGACGCACACTTGGTGTACACCACCGGCTCGGCGTGCATACCCGGGAGCAGCAGCGTGTAGGACGAGACGCCCTTACCCCGCTCCACGGTCACGACCGTCGATGCGTCGAGCACCGGCTCCGAACCCGCAAGCTCCAAAGCAACCCGACACGACTTCGCGCCCTGACGGACATAGCTCGTGCCACGAGCGTTCTCCGCTACCAGCTTGAGCGCTCGCACTACGGCAGACTTGCCCGAGCTTGATGAGCCAACAATTACTGTGAATGGGCCCAACGGTAAATGCGTACTCTGATGCGACTGAAAATCAGTCAGAGTCACAGAGCGAAACATGCAGAGTTCCCTTTCACGTCACCGAGACACAGTCCTACTGCTGTGCACATCGGTGGGATGCGCCGGTAACCCGGAGCACCTCCACGATGCGCTCAGCACGCGATCATGAGCAGGGCCGAACGGGGGAACTATCGAAACGTTCCGAACCTCAGGAGCGATTACTTGCGGAGAGCAGCACTTTACTCAGCGCCAAAGCGCCGGTGTCAACATTACGCTCCACAGCCAATCGCAGCACGAGATCATCTGCAACCGACAAGCGAACCAAGTCGGCCTCTGCTTCCAGGTCTTCTACCCAGTTGCTGGCCTTAACCTTGTCCTTGGCGCCGCGAGCCTTGTTCTTGGCCTTTAAGGCTTCCCACTCAGCGAGCGCCTTCGCGGCCTTCGCCTGAGTCTTCTTGGAAACCTTGTCTCCGCCAGCCGCCCAAACTTTAATGCGTGAAATAGCGATAGCAATAGCCTGAGAAAGAGACTTGCCAGTCTTCTCTACAGAACGCGCAATCTCACGTACATAAGCTGGCAAGTCGCCAGAATTCTCTACCCAATTCTTTTTGGGTGACCTATCTAAACTAGCTGAGGACCCCACTGACAACTCCCGACGTGGCCTCTTCCGTTACCTCAGAATTCGACCCGAGCGCGACAGATTCCGCGTACTCATAGTTAAAACCTTCACCAGAAACCGCTATCGAAAACCGATCCCACAACTGAGAAACCGTCCAGCCATCAGCAATACGGTTCTTCATGTCCTCAGTTGCAACAGCACCACGCGGATCGAAAGCCATACGTGTCTCCTACCCCAGACAGCAGAAAAGCCCCCACCCGGAGGCAGGGGCTGATCTGGGATTCGTCAGTGCGCGTGACCGTCCACGCCCTCCGGGAGGACACGGTGACAACCGCCGCAGCGCTCGGCGTGACGAATGACATCTCCGCCACTGCGCATGAGACGCTGCTGCTCCGCCGTGCTAGCCGCGTTGTTCGCAGCCTGGGTGACAGCGTTGGTGAGCGCGTACATGGTCAGCTGGTCATTCTCGACCAGGTTGTTCATGATGCGCGTCCGAGCCGCCGTCGGAATGCGGTACTGCTCGAACAGATCCGTAGCCGTCGCGCCGACGTTGTTCGGGTCGATGCGAAGATGCACCAGCTGCTGCACACGCTCGAAAATGCCATCAAAATGACCGAGCGCGTCCTCGACAGCCTGACCAGCCCACGCGAGCAGCGGCTCCAGCTCCTGGCCGCTGGTGCGACGATTCCACACGCCGCCGTCCGGAAGGACGTCGATGTAGCCGTTGGTGCACCGCTGCCTAAACATAAACGCCGCGATCTCGGTCTGCTTCGACGCGGTGAGACTGTTGGTCAGCTGCAGACCTCCCCACCAGCGGTCATCGACCTCGTTGGTGCCCTCGATCAGGCGCGCGACGTCGGGGAGCACCAGCTGCAGATGCGTGAGCAGCAGGCTGTGGCTGATCTTGTTGCGGTCCACATACACCGAGACACCCGGGTGGACGCGCTCGATGACCTCCAGCGCACGGTCGAGCAGCGCCAGGTTGGAGAACGGCTGCACCGAGTCGCTGGTGAACGCCGAGCCGAGCTGATCCTCACCGATGACCATGAGCTGAAGGCTCTTGTCCATGCCGGTCCGGAAGTGATAGTTCAGCATGTCCTCGGTGAGGTGACCCGGGACGCGCTCGACCAGACCCTTACCCATGCTGAACTGCTTGGCAGCACCATGCAGACCGTCGAGAGACAGCTGATACTCGGTGCCGTCGTTCATTCCGTCCATGAACGTGACAAACGCGTTCACCGGCTCGGTGCCGTGAATAGCACCAAGATCCTGATTCCAGTCGTCCTCAACCCGGAACCTGACGTGAGGACCGGTGTCGAAATTGACATACGCCAGAGGCTCAGTCTTGCCGAGAATCTCACGGCCCTGCTCCAGAGTCACGAGCTTCTCGCGCTCGATCATCTGCTCGATGGTGATGGGCGGGTCGTTCGGACCCCAGCTCATCACATCGGTCGGTGCATGGCCGAGATCGCCACCCACAGTGGGAGCGGTCATGTCTTTGCCTCCTCAGGCTTTTCGATTTCCGCTTTCACGACTGTTCTACCCACGGAAATGGGAAACGAGATTCGGTGAACGCGCTATCTGACAGATTCGTCAGACGAGCCGCCTGGCGCCGGACAAATCCGGGCCGCCCTGTCGCTGCTTGACCGCCGACGTAGGAACCGTCGGCATAGCGACCGGCTGCGGTGCATCAGGAGGTGTCGACACCGTGGGCATCGGAACCGGAGGCGGCCCACTCAACTCGACCTGCGGCATGGGGGCAGGCTTGGGCAACGGAGCTGTCACCGGTACGTCCTCGGGATCCACAGGCTCCTCGGCAACTTCAGGAGCGTGACCGTCCCCCTCCGGATCATCAACCAACTTCGGCTGCAGGTCCGCGATGTCCATGCTCAACTCAGCACGAGCACGGGCCGAAAGCTTGGCGCCCCACTCCGGATCGAAATCCGCCAAATCCAACACGTTTCCGAGCCCCTGCAGCTGCGGCCCCTTCTCGCTCGACTTCATCTGCGGGTGATACAGATCATCGGGGAAATACCAAAACGCGCCCGACTTCCGTACGATCTTGGACGCCTCCAGCACCCGCATTGCAGCGTGCGCATCGGAGAACCCTTGGCCCAACACAAGATACAACTGGGCCGCCTGCATCGGCTTGCCGACTTTGTTCTTGGTCACCAGCGCCTGGCTCATCACCGAGTGCGTCTCGTTGATCTTCTCGCCCGACAGCGGGTCGACGCGCTCGCCCTTGAACTGCTTCACGATCTTGAACTGCACACGCTGCGAGCTGTAGAACTTCAGACCCGAGCCTCCCGGCGTAGTCGTCCGCTTGGGCATGCCCGGACGGGTGGGGCCGGTCTCGATGACGTCGCGCTCGTGATTGATGAAAATAGCAGCGGTGCCGGTCTTCGCCAGGAACGAAATCATCTTGGACAATTCGTTCTGCAGCAACCGAGCACGCTCCATAGCGGTGGTACGGGACTCGCCGTCCTCCTCCACCAGCTTGCGCGGAGCCATCGCCGCCACCGAATCGAAGATGGCCAGGCCCAGCTGTCCGGTGCGGATCGCCTGCGACGCCACGGACATGCCCTGCTCCAGCGATGCGGCTGGGTACGGCTTGAACAGGTCGCGGTTGTCGACGTCCACACCCAGAGCCCGGAGATAGGGCTTGTCGAGAGCCTGCTCGAAGTCGACGTAAAGAACCGGCAGACCCATCTTCATGCACTCAGCGGCGCACTGAGCGGCCGTCGTGGTGTTGTGCGTCGGAATAAAGTCATCGGTCACAAACAACTTGCTCAAAGCGGACACCGAGATGCACTGCGCTTCAGCTCGACGAGAGAACTCCACCGACACCAGCACACGCGGGCGCATACCATCGACCCAACCTGGACGCTCTCCGGTCTGCGAGCGTCGCGCCCAACACTCGGCCTTGCGCGCAAGCCGGAACAACGGCGAGGTCCGCGACGTGATCCGCGCGGTGTAGCACGGGAAATACTCGCCTCCACTCACGCGCACGCCCTTAGGCTGGCGCTGCCCCAAAGTCACCCGGCAGCCGAGCGAACGAGCCAGCCACACCACGTCATCGCGAAGCTGTCGTGACGCAGATCCGAAGATCGCTGCACCACCGCCAGCACATGCCTCTGCATCAGTGTCGAGCAACCCCTGCAACACAGCAAGTCTCGTCTTTGCGGAAGCAATCTTGTAAGACTCAGGAACAAACTTAGTATCCGCCTTGTGTCCCATGACGCCCAACTCGCGCAACGACGCCGTAAGGGGATTCACCGAGCCGCCACGAGAACCGCACGAGAGACGGTACGACACACCGCGACCTGCGCGGCTTGCCTCGTACAGCTCCACCCCTGCAGGAAGCGTCTGAGAAACCGCATCAATCAACTCAGAATCAGCTGAAGTGAACAACGCGACGCCGCCCATACCGCCATCGCCGAGCAACAAGCCGAGCAGGTAGGGATCCAGCGGCAACGGACCCTCAGCGAAGTCCAGGTCCGGGCGCAGCTCCGCATCCAACACGGGACGACACGTCGAGCTGTTGAGCCGTGATGGCACCATCATTTCCGAGAGCGGCACCACCTTGTGCTCGACAAAAATCTGACGCTCACGACGCACACCACGCCGCTTGGACGACCGTCCTCCCTCCTGCACCCGACGGGACACGCGATATCGAAACGGCCACAAGTGATCGGCAGTGGACTCACACGTCGAACCGTCCGAAAACGTCAGACGGTAGATATCCATCTCGCCCTGCGGGAAAACGCCAGTGACCTCTGAAGGCTGTCCCTCAGGATCGATGACAGCATCTCCGACCTGCAGATCACCCATGCGAACATAGCCGGTAGGTGTCAACACCAAGCCGTCCAACGCAAGCGCCTTGCCTGATTGGCTGAGTCCGTACAGCTCTGCGATGCGCCCGCGCGCGATGCCGCCGCCCAACACAAAATCGAGAGCCAAATTACCGGTGGGAATGAATCCCTTATCACCGATGACAGACTCGTAGTCCAACTCTTCTTCGGCGTACGCCGCCTGAAGAATGTCATCAAGAGTTTTTACAGCCACAGAAAGCTCCTCAGAAAACAAACACGGCCCGGGAGTCGAAGCCATTCCGCCGGGATCTAGCGAGGCGACTCAACCGGGCCGTGCGATAGCGATTATACCCGGCCGAAAACAAAACAAACAACGTCACGCTGCGAGACGCGCCAGCAGGCGGCGAGCAGGAGGATCTTCGAGATACTCCGCACCCCTCCGGAACGCCGCAGGATCATCTCGAAGATGTCCGACAATCTTGCGGTTGCACATCGTGCACAGAAGTCCTCGAACGCACAACGTGCACGCATTTTCTGCCGGATGGTCTGCAGTGCACGAATGATTGTGATCCACCGCAAGGCGCTTAGACTTTCCGTAAGCACGCTCGCAGATGTAGCACATTCCCTTTTGAAACTCGTACAGCTGCCAGTAGAACTCAGAAGAAATGCCGTACGTCTTCACCACACGACGTGCATGCGACGCGGCGCTGTCCACAGCTCTCTTAGCACGAGTATGCGTAGTGCAACGCGGACCAGGAACTAGCTTGCCGCTTTTGTCTTTCGCCAAGGGACGACGCACACGAGGGCGATACTGCTTGTCCGGAACAGGCTCCGTGCCCGGCTCCAGATACGGCAGCGCCCGGCATTCCTTGCACTCCGGGGGAGGCTTCACTGGCGCTGGTTTACGAACCCGAGGTGGCATAGCTCAACCTTCGTCTAAAGACACCACCGGCCGGGCACCCGTAGATGCCCGGCCGGTGACAGCGTCACTTCATGTCGAGATTGAGACCAGCCATGATGTCAGAGAACGAGTTGCTCTCCTTGGCCTTGGACTGCGGAATCGCCGACGTAGTAGCGGTCTCCGGCTCCTCGGCAGCCGCAGGAGAGCCCACCGTGTCATCCAGATCCGCAAGGGAAGCGGCGGGAGCCTCTTCCTTCTTGGAGCCGGACTGCTGGTCGATCAGCGATCCCGAGAGCGTGGACGAGAAGTCCGGCTCCGGGATCTTGTTGCCGCCCTGCGACACCGACTGCCACTTCGCGATGATTGAGTCAACGTCGGACTTGGTGTAGCGCGGGTCCGACTTGCGACCGCAGTACGCGGAGAGATCGCCAGCGTTGTTGCCCTGGAAGATCTCCTCGGCCTCCGCCAGCTTCTTGGGGTTAGCCGCGAGTACGCAGCGGGGAGCACCCTGGATCTCGTAGTTCTGGAACTTGGGGCTGTTGCACGGGCCGAGCGTCAGGTCGACGTCCAGCACGTTGCCGTTCTCAGCGAACTCCTCCAGCACCGCAACCACACGGGCGTACCGGCGCTCGGTCATTTTGAAGACCTTGACCTGAATGCTGATCGGCTCAGCAGCCTTGGAGGTGTTGCCCTGGCACGCGTACTCGAACACGTGCACCGCCCACTTGCGCTCCGGCTTCTCGAACCACTCCGAGTGGTCGAGCGCAGCCTTGCACATCACACAGTTGTCAGGGTCGATGCCGCGATCGGACAGCGCGTCATCCGCGCCGTGGCAGATCGGAGAACCGACGTACTCCAGGTCGGGGACCTCACGGGTCTCCTTGTCGTCGCCCTTACCGACCTCGATGGTCTTCATGACCAGCTGACCGGTGACATTGGACAGGCGCGGAGCCCGAAGCTGGTGAACCCACTCAAAGGTGGGCTCCGCCTCGGCCAACTTGATACGGGTGTTGTCCCCGATCTTGTCCAGCTTCAGGACGGGAAAAGACGTCCCTGACGCCCGGACGTTCGTCGACGCAAAACTCGACTTTGGCACGGCACTCTCGCTCTCTCTGATTCACAAGTGCGGCTCCGTGAGCCACGAACTACTTATACCCGGAAGGCCCGACAGTTTCGGGATCAGCAGTGATTCCACAAACCGCGATGCGCATTCCTGGCTTCTGTTTCGGCTGCTTCGATGTCAGACTGCAAAGAAACAGGCCGCTTGTCATAAACGTAATTGCGTGACATTCCTGCACGTGCAGACTCAACACTGAAATCCAATGTCTGATTGTCTTTGACGTACTTCACGTACGCCAATCGACGACCATACCGATCCGTGTCTTCCCTACCGGCTTCCGTCTGCAAAGCCACCTGCGAACCGATCGGCAGCTGCAGCTTCGCCCACGCCGTGGACTCCGGACCACCGCACTGCACCGGAGTGTTGGGCTTGCGCGTCTCCGGGGAATCGATCCCCAAGATGCGCACGGTCAACGTGCCTTCGCGCACCACAATGGTATCCCCGTCCACCACACGCGTGACGGTCTCCTGCTGCACGTTCGTGCCCGGAACAGGGTCCACGGCAGGCATGTAGCTCGACAGCGATCCGCACCCCGCGAGCAGACCGGCACACACCAGCAACGCAGTCAGCCCACGACTACCTCTCTTGCACATTCTCCCACGCCCTGATCACGGCCTCGCCCACCACAGCCAACTTGTACAGGTCACGGAGATCCCCCAACGAAATCCCCGTGACCTCTCCCTGCTCGGTGAGCGTCGCAGCGAGAACCAACGTGTCATCAGGAGCGCCAGCGTTAGCAGCCAGCGTATGTCGAAGGTCGCCCACCGGGGTGCCGTCCGGGTACGGCAACGCGTCACCCATCGGTGCGCTCCAAACGATGCTCCACAGAGAACAGCCGCAGCATCGCGTGCAGATCGAAGCGCACCGATTCCAGGCCCTTATAGACCCGCTCCAGCCCGCGCACAGCATCGTCAGCAGCGTCGAGCACCCGCTCACGCTGGCGCATCACGATCCGATCGCCCATGACCGCCACATCGGCTCGGGCGTACCGCTCGCGCGGTCCCTCCACCTCACCAGAGCCGGTGAACGTCCCCTTTCGGCGACTGGTTGCGCCGCCTCCCGCCACACGCTCCGCCCACTTGTCATCCACACGAGCAGTCGATCGCTTGAAGACAACCCGAGCGCCGGTACGGAAGCGCGAGACCTCCGAGAGCAGCACCTCAACGGCGTCCAAACGCAGCCGGACATCGGCCAGACATTCGAGCAGCGCACCCGATCCCATGGAAAGACTAGGGAGACCGTTGCGATAACGATGCTCCTCAGCCTCGTTCAGCTTCACCTCCAGCATGGCCTCCGCGTCAGAGATCCACTCGTCAACCTGCTCAGAGGTCATCTCTGTTACCGGAGTACCCGCTGGAGCTGTCACGAAATCGCTGCCTTCACCTTCTGAGAAACCTCGCCGTACTCATCGGCCGCTGCCTTAAGCATCGGCATGCCGACCGTCTCCAGCCAGCCCTTCTGATTCACATCGTTACGCGCAGCCGATGTCAGTCGCTTCCAGATCAAAACCCGGGCAAGCGCCGACAGCACCTCGTAACGAAGGATGAGCGGAATGGAGTCGAACAAAGACTCCGACACACCCCACTCCGCCATCAGCTTCTCGAAGTCGGACGAATCCAACTCCACTTCTGGCTTGACCCACGAACCGTCTCCCAGCTCCAGGCTGGATCCCTCAACAACGCGCATAAGAACGTCCTACCCGATCAGGAAGCCGCTGCAGTTGGAATAATAATCTGGAACTGCTCATCCAACTTCAACGCGTGCATGTCGCCCCACTTGACTCCGACTTCCCAATCCGCGCGGAGATTCGGCCACCCCTCAATGGGAAACACGACCTCGGGCTGCACCAGATCGATGACCGCCTGCGGAGGAACCGTATGGTGAGTCTCGAACACCAGCGCGTCGTGGATGTTCATAATCATATGAATGCGATCCGCATACTCCGACTGCTCGATCGCCCGGTCGCAGCGCACCATCGCGATGCGCATGACGTCCGCCGCGCCGCCCTGCACAGGAGCGTTGACGCACAGACGCTCGCCGTTGGCCCGGATTGCAGGCTTGTCAGACTCCAACGCCCAGATCGGATGTACACGGCCGAACTTGCTCAGCGTGCGACCGTTGGCGACACCAGAGCGCGTCTGCTTGTCCACCCAGCTCTTCACCGACGAGTAGATCGCAAAGTACTTCTGCAGGAACGCCTTGGCCTCATCAATCGAGATGCCCATGCGCTCGGCCATTCCCTTAGGACCCTGGCCATACAGCAAAGAGAAGTTAATGGTCTTCCCGATCGAACGCTGCTCGTCGGTGACTTCATCCACCGGGATACCGAACATCAGCGCCGACGTCATCCGGTGCACGTCGATCTCTTCGTTGAACGCCTTCACCAGCGCGGGCTCACCGGAAAGCCCAGCCAGCACGCGCAGCTCCACCTGCGAATAGTCGAACCCGATCAGATAGTGATGCGGTGCGGCCACCACGATGTTGCGGAACTTGATCGCAAACTCTTCGCCGCTCTTGAGCTTGTAAAAGTACTTCTTGGGCAGCTGCTGATAGGCAGGGTCCGACACCGCGAAACGGCCCGAGACCACCGCGCAGGACTGATGCGAAGGATGTCCTCGACCGTCCTCAGCGTAATTGAAGTCGCGAGGATACTTGGTCAAATACGAGCCGGACAGCTTGCGCAACTCTCGCCACTCCAAGATGCGCTGCACCGCTGGATTCTTCTTCGCAAGCCCGGCAAGCGCCTTCGCGTCGGTGCTCATGCCACCAGAATCAGTGAGCTTGGTGGTACGAAGGCCCATCTTCCCGTAGAGAACCGACGACACCTGCGGCGATGAACTCAGATTAATGTCAATCGCTTCGCCGGTGATCTCCGAAAGATCCTGCATGATCTCCGCGCGCATCGCATCCGCGAAAGCCTGAGCCCGGACATCCCACTTGCTCATCGTCGCCCAGTCCAGCTGGATGCCCCGGTCCTCCATCTTCGCGAGGATAGGAATGATCTGCATGTCAACACGAAACATCAGCCGGTCCTTGACCAGCGGAAAGTGCTTCCGGTGCAGCCCGAGCGTCCACGCCGAGTCCTCGCACGCATACGACACCGTGCGGGAGTCCAACGGAAGCGTGTTGAACCGCTGAGCCTTGTTCTGCTTGGCTGTAGCGTCCGGGAACAGATCGGAGAACTCGGTCATCTTGTGGCCGAACACCTCCAGCACGGCCGCCTTCAGACCCACCATGCGGAAACGGCCCAGCGCCCACAGCTCGACCATCGAGTCCGAGCGGATCGGGTAGTACCCGTTCGACTTGAGACCAAATGAGAGCAGGTCTTTCTCCGTCAAATTCTCTCGGAGAAACTTGGCAATGTGTCGAAGCTCGAACAAACCGTTGTGCGGAACACCGAACCCTGAACCGAGCAGCTTCGCAAGCAGATACGCGAAGTCCTTAACGTTCTCAGCGTTGCCGCCATCGTCGTGGCGAAGTGGGGTGTAGCGCGCCCAAGATGGGTGACCCGAGTAAGAGATCCCGGTGATGAACGCCGTCTCAGGGTGCAGCGAAAACTTCTCGCGGGGCGGGCCTGAATAGCCCGTCTCGATGTCGAACCCGAACCCATCCTCGATACCAGCCAGCTTGTCAAAAAGCTTTTCGATCTGGTCGAGATCAGTGAGCACATCAAAATCAACGGCCACGAGGTGCCTTACTACTAAGGGAGCCGCACTGAAAACTGCTAAGTCTGAAAAAACGACTTACCTGCAGAGCCGGTCTCCACGCCGCGTGTTCACACTCGCATTCGAGCGTGGGCCATTCTTCTACCCAGTGGGTGACCACGACGCGATCAGCGATTCCCCAAAACCCAACGGCACTACCTGCGATGATCCCAGTCTGGAATCAAAATCAGCGATCAGATTCCGACAGCGCCTGACCCGAGTGAGGTCAAACTTCCGTGCGATGTTGAATCGCTGATCTCCACGATGCGCATAGTGAAGAATCATGTGTCGGGGGATCTGCAGCCGCCTCATAACCTGATCCAGATGCTCACCTGTAGCCAGCGCGCCGTGCAACGCTGAAAGCCAGTCCACCCGCTGCGCAAGCAACCCGAGAATCTTCCGCCAATCCGAATGCTCGAAAGTCTGATCTGAGATCGACGCGAAAGCCTCCAGCTTCCTGTCGAACAACAAATGCTCCACAAAATCCTCGGCACCGTACATTCCCGCAATCAGCTGCACGCGCTCCTGAAACTCCGACGTCGCCAGCGCGGTGAGATCGGTATAGCCGAGCAGCACGAACGTGCGCACCACGTCGCGAGCGAGCAGCGTAGAACCACCCACGCGACGCCACAGAAACTCCGCCTGACGCTGCGAGATAGGAACCTGCAACGAAAGCCAACGCTGCGCTGATGACGGCTTGGTCGGATCCTGCTGATCAGCTGAAAGCGAAGCACACGAAATGACGCCAGCGCCCGTGTAATCACGAAGCGACGACTCCCACTCCTCGTAACTGTCCTCCCACACCGGAGCACCCGGAAGGCTCTTCTCGCGGTTGCGCACGCGCTTGCCCAGCCGGTTGCGGTCGAGCACCAACACCAGCGACGTCTCGGGAAACGCCTTCGCTCCCTCGATGAACGTCTTCAGATTCGTCCACGACCGATCGCGCATCTTGTCAGCGTGATGAATGACGACCAATCGACGCGAGATCCCCGGCATAGGCTGGGTGAACACTGCGTCCCAGATCTGCGCCGCCGTAGCCGCCTCAGAATCGCCCGAGCGGCCCGCGTGCAGATACGTAGCCTCCTGCGCGCCCGCGAGCCGCACAGCGGTATCCAGAGCCTCCGCGCGCAGCACCGCGTCCTCACCGTGAATGACGGTAATCCGGTAACGCTTGGGCTTTCCCGAAGAAACCCACTGCAGAAAAGATGGCACGCTTTCTCCTACCCCACACAGCAAGAGGCCCCTTGGCGGTCACCAAGGGGCCTCAGATTCCCGGTCGGAGGAACCGGGAAGTCACCGAGAATGATCGTTCGCCCAGAACATGTCAAGCAAGACCTGCTCGACAATCCAGCGAAGATCGTTCTTACGTTCGATCTGACGGTTGATCCAAAGGAACCGCTTGTGCCAGTCCGCGAAATCCGGACGCGCCAACTTCGGACCCTCCACCCGGATCCGCTCCAACAGGTGCAGCCACTCACCGGTCGAGAGCTTGCCGTCGGAGATTTCGCTGACCAGCGCGGTCAACCACTCCGCTCGCAGCAGCTTGGAACTCTTGATCTGAAGTGTGTCGGTGTTCGTCATGACAGCAACTGTAGCAGAGTCCAGCTAGGTCAGCAAGTCAATCGCATCTTCGTGATATAGCCCCGCCAGAACTCTGCTGGGTCGACGTTGGCGACCTCGGAGGCAACCACCACCCAGCGCGCCGTCTCCACGCCACCGGTGAGCAAAGCGATGTCACGATCCGAATCCGCACGTAGACCCAGCCGAGCAAAAAGATCGGCATAGCGCGCCCGGAACATCGCCGCGCTCATATCGGCATCCTCAGCAGCCACGATCGGAAGCACCGCTGTGACGACCTCCCACAGAGGCTCTCGCTCCGACAGGGCGCGGGTCGCGGTCATCATCTCGTCAACCTCTTCCTTAAAATCATCGTCGGCTGGCATGTGACCGCCTTGGTACTGAAGATCCACCTCTCACCCACCTGCCAGAGCTGCAACAGCTCCCAGCAGGATCCGAGGGCGGGCGCCGCGATGCCTTGCAACAGTACGAAGAACCCGCTCTGCAGCCGATACTGACACTTCCGGAGCGCCGCTGCCAGCGAAGATCACGTAATTATTCGTGATCCGTTCATGCGCCCAGCGAATCAGCATCTCCGTATCCGCGTCACTCCAGATCCGTGACTTCTCCGTCAGAGCCACCTGATCATGCGAACGCAGCGACGTAAGAACATCCACCACAGCTTGTACCGAACCCTCAAAGCCACGCGCATCGATCGACGGCTGCACCCGGCCACCACCCAAACGACCCGCCATCCGCGACTCCACTTCAGACAGATCCGAGACCGCAAACACGATCTCCTCGACCTGCTCCGGAGACAGCAACCCGCCCGTCAACTCGACCGCGCGCGAGCGGATCATCGGCATCGTCGGCTGCGTAGCCAGCAACACAAACCGGGTCGTAGCTGGGGGTTCTTCCAACAGCTTGAGCATCGACGCCAGCGTGCGCGCAGACGCCCGCCACTCCGAACCATCCGGTCGAACGTTGTCGAGACGCACGATCGCCACCTTGAACGGCGATGCCATCGGCGCCTTACGCGACCACGCGATCAGATCCCGGACATGGGTGATCGTCAGCTCCAGCTCGAACGTCGACGCCACCTCCGCGCGCTCGTTCGACGGATCGATGGGACGCCCATACTCGTCGCGCTGCTCCAGAGGCGGATACAGCTTCATATCCGTCACCTCCACGCCCGCACGACGTGCCGCAGCTAACGCCACCGTGCGCTTGCCCGTCGACGACGGAGCGCGAATCAGCGTAACGGGAGAGGGCGAGACCAGCAGCTGCTCCAGCCACCGATCTCGCCCTACGATCTTTCCGACCTTCATGAATTCACTTCTACCCGGAGAAGCCCAGGCCAGAAGCATTCAAGAGAGCGCCACATTCTGTGCATGCTCCGCCGCGAGCAGCGACGTGAACACCGACGGCATGATCTTGTTGATCTCCGTCTGCGGCAGCGACTCCAACTCGGGGTAGATGCGCTTCGCCGCCATCGCCGTAGCGATGCACGGAGGCTGCCCGGTGCCGAGCACCACACCCGCCACGTGGATCGACGCAGACGCCACCTCGGCGCTGATCGGCTCGCGGTCCCACATACGCAGGAACGCCGCCTCGGGAGACTCGCTCACTTGGCTCGCTCCTTCCTGGTCTTGGGTGCGTCCGGCTGATCGGAGGTGAACCACGGGTTCCGGTCTTCGCTAGGGAACTCCTTGATGCAGAAACGCTCCCAGCTGCGTCCATCCAGGATCCATCGGTCGTGGGCCGCGTCCGCCACCTTCTCGAACGGAATGGAGACAGCGGAGGCAGCAGACGCCACTCCGCCCCACGCGCGGTAGCGCCAGTACAAAACGGCAGCCTTCGCGCAGTTGATTCGAAACTTAATGGTGTTCGTCATGGCTCCTAAAATAGCAGCAAGGCCAGACCGTGTCAACAGTCTGGCCTTGCTTGAATGACTTCAACCCTTGACGCACAACAGGGTGTCGAGCTTCGCGATCGGGCGGACCAAGTCGGTCTGATTCGCCATCACAGCAGCAAGATCCTTGTATGCCGCAGGAATCTCGTCCACGATCCCGGCGTCCTTACGGCACTCCACGCCCGCCGTCTGCTCGACCAGATCCGCCTCGGTGAACGTCCGACGCGCCTCGCCACGGCTCATCCTGCGACCAGCGCCGTGCGATGCCGAACAATAGCTGTCCTCGTTCGCCAAGCCCTGCACGATGAACGACCCCGTGCCCATCGAACCCGGGATCACGCCGAGACGGCCGTCGCGCGTCGAGATCGCACCCTTACGGGTCACGATCATGTCCTTACCGTCGTACGTCTCCTCGGAAACGTAGTTGTGGTGACAGTTGATCTCGGAACCGAACTTCGAGATTCCGGTGATCTCGGTGAACGCCTTCTTCACCAGACCCATCATCACCGCGCGGTTGCGGAACGCGTAGTCCTGCGCCCACATCAGGTCATTACGGTACGCGTCCATCTCCGGAGTGCCGAGGAAAAACGCCGCGAGGTGCCGATCCGGGACGTCCTGGTTCTGCGGAAGTGCAGCCGCCACCTCGATGTGGCGCTCCGCCAACTCCTTGCCCACGTTGCGCGACCCGGAGTGCAGCATCAACCAGATCTGGTCAGACTCGTCCTTGCAGACCTCGACAAAGTGATTGCCCCCTCCGAGCGTTCCGATCTGGTTCATGACGCGATCGGTGTAATCGCTCGCCGACAGACGCCGAGTCGTCATCTTGCCGACACTCAGGTTGTCGTAGCTCGCGAAGAATCCCGACCAGCCGCCAATGCGCGACGCCTGCATGCGGCCGTCGGTACCGAGGTAGGTCGTGTGCGAAGACTGACCCACCGGCACCGCAGCCTCGATCGCCGCGCGCAGCGGACCCAGGTCATCAGGAAGCTGATCGATTTCCATGGTGACCGGAACTGCGTTCATGCCACAGTTTCCAGTCATAACAATGTTGCCTCCACGCCGCATCACCCAGAACCCGGACGGAACCGTGAAACAGTAAGCGCGACCATCCGCAGACGGAACGCGAACGATCTCGCTCTTGGGCGTCCCCATCATGGTCACCCGGCGATTGGGCTGAGCGAACACCCGGAAGTCCAGCGTGTCGTCCTCGCTCTTGTCCTCGCGAAGGACAGCCCGGAACCCGACGGCCGTGAACACGTAGTGCATGAAGTCCGCCGACGCACGATCACGCGTGTAGAAACAGCGATCCTCCGCGTTACCGTCCCACAACAAACACTCTTCGGCAATCACAGCGAGCTGCTCCCAGGACGCCTCCCACCAGTCGCCCGAGAACGACTTCGTGAGGCGCGGAGGAGCAAACCGGAACGTGGTGACGCCGCCGGACTCCGAACGCGAGGCATCGACGCCCGATGCCGCGAAAAGCTGCTCAGCCCGATCGATCTTGCGCTGCTTCTTGAGCCGCAGAACAGCCCTCCGGCCATCCAGATGCGCGTCCGCGTGCACCATGACCTGCACACGAATCTGCTCGTCGGAAAGAGGAAGCTCCGTCTCGATCTCCGGCTCAAAACTGGTCTCGAACTCCGCCTTGATGCCGACCTTCAGCCGGGTGTGCTCAGCCTCGAACTGCTCAGCGAGTAGTACCTCCTGCACACGACGCCGGTCACGACCAACCATCCGCCACACCAGCATCCGGTGATCCGGCGACAGCATCTGGTCAATGCCGTACTTCGTGCGCAGCCACAGGAACTCCGGACAGTCCCTCACGACAAACCGGCTGGGCTCCACGAACTGCCCGCGCGAGGTCTCCGGGTCGTACTGCATGACCGGACCGCCCGTGTAGTCGGCAATACGCCGCCACCCCTGCGGAGACAAATATTCCGAATCTGCATCGACACAGCCGATGTCAACTCCCACCGCAGCAGGACAGACAGCGTTGCGCGACGCGATGACCGTGCCGATCGTCGCACCCTTGCCTGCGTGAACGTCCGGCATCACCGCCAGGCCCTCGACCCACGGCATGTCCGCCACCGTGCGGATCTGGTTCAGCGCGGTCCACTCGACGTCGGTCGGGTCGATCCACATCCGGACCGGCGACTTGGTACCCGCCATCTCGTGATACATCAGCTCTTCTCCCTCTTCACCCTCACGCGCAGAATGCCCCGAGTACGCGGCCTCGTGTCCAGAATGGCCCGAGCGTTCGCCACCGCAACACTCCACGAAGTGCCCTCATCCTGCTCGTCCTGGACATTGATAACCGCGTCGAGCAAATCCCAATCAACATCGAAACGGCCCAGCTCGGCGACATCAGAGACCACAGACAAAGCCGTCCTGCCCTCGCGCCGCTCCAGCTCAACGAGGGGAACCTGCTTCTTCTCGTGCAGCCACACACCAACGATGCACGAAGGGGCGGAGCCATCCTCGGAGACATACCAGCAGCTCAGATCAGAACCCTCACGGTCGGTCTTCCGGTACACGAAGTCGTGACCCAGCTCAGCCTTGCGCGCTTCCGCGATCTCGGCCAGCTCATCGAGCGCCTGGTAAGCCAACGCGTAGATCTCTGTGTTCGTCATGTCAGCAACCTAACATAGTCTGACAAAACAAGCAAGTAGTCTAAGCAAACAAAAAGCCCCGGCTCCGCCGTGAGGGAGAGCCGGGGCTAAGAACAACTGCAAGGAGAGCGGGTCCGCTGAACTATAGGAGTCAGCCCTTGCGGGCCGATTAGGTTAGAAGGAAGCGGTAATAACCCATTGCCTTGCATGTACTAGGTGTAGTGCAGATGTGCGGAGAGCGTGAGCACTGTGCTTATTCACCAATTGAAAGTTTAGAAGGAAGCACCCTCATTGCCGCACATCTGCACTACACCATAGTTCTACCCGACCAGCAACTCGATGAGCCGCTCCGGCGAAACAATCTCCGAACCCTCCGGAAGACCGTCCGGCACCTCGCGGCCCACGAACGTCACCGGGTGCTCCAACTCCAGCTTCTCGTCCCACAGCTCCGCGACGGCAGCCTTCTCCATCAGCAGACCGGTGAGGTACCCAACCTTCAGGTACTTGCGCTCCAGGATCGCACGCACGAGCTGCGTCGTGGTCGACATGTTCGACTCCACGCGGTTACCCCAACTGTCACCCTTCAGGAACAGGTGCAGCCACTTCGCCGACCAACCGTCCCCGCGCGAGAACACCAGCGGCAGCGCGATACGAGAATCCCCACGCAGCTCCGAACGCATGCGAACGGTACGCGGCTCGAACGGCATGCCCTTCTGCGAACGGTGCCGCATCTGGTAGCCGAACAGCGATTCCGCCACCTCATCGAAGCCCTCACCCGCAAACACGTTCACCTGCGGAATGACGTACTCGATGACCGGATCCAGACGGCTGAGAACGACGTCAATGAACTCCGCCGCGCCGTTACGCGACTCCGTGATGTCACCAGAGTGCGTCACAACTCCATCACGGAGCCGCGTGTACGAAACGTGCGTGACGTACTGGAAGTCCTTGTCCAGCATCAGAACCGACAGATCGAAGTCCGTGCGGTGCTTCTGCTCCCGCCAGTAGGTGAAGAACCGCAGCGTGTCGTGCGCGTCGGTATCCAACGGAGCGTGCGAGCCGCGCGGCTTCACCGCGAACCCGTTCTCCGTAGCCTTGCCCGACAGCGACAACGCTTCCCCGAACATCGCCGGGTCGATGACCAGACGCATGTAGCTCGGAGCCCGGCGCAGCAGCTCCTCGTCGATCAGCCGAGCCGCCCGCGCGATGACACCGCTCGGCAGCACCGGACGCATGTCGTCCACGACCTTGGCGCGCTTGCTACGACCGACGAACACCCGCTTGCGCTGCGGCTGGTTCCGGTTGATCAGGTGCTCGCGCAACGACAGCAGCACACGGGCCGAAACCTTCGGGAACACCTCGCCCAGCGTCGAGAGCAGCCCCTCGAACTGACCCGAGGATGCGTTGCGCAACAGCTGATCGGTCTGGCGCACGAGAGCACCCGGAGCCACGGACAGAGCCCGCGCTGCCGAGACCACGTCACCGGCCACCATGAACTGCTCGAAACTCGAGTTCGGCGTCGGAATCTTCTTGTCCCGGACGACCTCCTCGAACATGCGAACCGCGAGCGTGTACTGCGGGTAGTCATGCGGGTGCAGCGCCTTCGCAGCTCGCTTCCACACCTCGCGGCGCTTCACGACGTCACCGACCTTGGCCCAGTCGACGAGCAGAACCCGGTGCAGCTCCAAGAGCAGCGCACGACGCTCCGGGCGCGCGAAGTTGCGGAACCGCGTCAGCCGCTCCAGCGTGACATCACCGTCGTCGGATGCCGCCGCCATGATGCGCAGCACGTCGGTCACGGTGTCCACGCCGAGCAGGTCCCGGCCCAACACCAAGCGCAGCGCGTTGATGAGCGCGCGGTTCTCCCGCACCGGGATGACCTCCGGGTGCGGTCCGGCCAGACGCTCCAGCGCCAGCTGTCCCAGGATCTTGCGGTCGCCCTCCGACAGCGGCACCGCCGACCCGGCCAGCTGCAAGTACAGCGAGGTGATCTCCTCGTCCAGCGTTCCGCCCAGGTGCAGCACGGTCAGCCGGTCGGTCTTGGCCTCGACGAACACCTCGTGGGCTGCGACCAGCTCCTCGAAGGTGTGCTGGTAGCGACCGTAGGTCGGGATCGACAACAGGCTGAAGCCCGGGGAGGACAGGATCTCGTCGAGCTGCTTGGTCGTCACGCGAGCACCGACCAGCGCACCGCGCAGCGAGTCCCGCCAGAACTCCACGGTCTCGGGCACGCCCGTCGGGAAGTGCTTGAAGTACGCGTTGTGGGAGACGTGATCACCGACGATCTTGCGTGCAGCCGACAGCGTCGCCACCGACAGACGCACCGCCTCGGACCGCTCCAGACCCGCAACATGCTCCAGCAGCGCGCGGGATCCGAGGAACCCGACACGCGCGAGCACGGCCGACAACTGCTGCGCCACGATCCGGCCATCACCAGACGGACCCTCGGACGCCGGTACGCGAAGGGTCTTCTCCACCAGTACGTCAAACATGGTTTCTCCCATGGTGCTCGTCATGTGTTACAAGCTAGCACAGCCAGTACAACTAGGCAAGCGATTTAACCTTGATTCTGATATGCCAATAACGAACGCCTCCGACCCAGCCGGTGAGCGGGTCGGAGGCGTTCGTTCTGCTGCAGGCTTACGCCCGCTTGCGACCCCGCACCGCGTCCTCGCCGACCAGATCGCGAAGGGCAGACCGAACGGCGTTGAGAGCCGACCGGGCGGCACCGGGCTCGGTCTCCAGGTGCGCCGCGAGCTTGCCCTGCGTCACCCGGCCCGTGTCCTCGACCAGGAACAGCATGGCGTCCACAACCTCAGGGTCCGGAACCCGGGTCCGCAGCGCAGCCACGATCTCGGCGAACTCCATGTCAGCCTCGACGGTGTCAGTGTGGTGCGGCGCCTTGAGGTCAGCCCAGGTGGTGCCGTCCTCACCGACAGGCGCGTCCAGGATCGCCAGGTTCCGCTTCACGTAACGAACGTGATTGCGGTGCTTGCCCGATGCATATCCGACGACGAACTTCGAGTAGTAGGACTGGAAACGCGACTTCTTGGTGATCGAACGCGTCTTCCACTCCCGACGGAACACGCCCAGCGAGTCACGCTCGATGAAACGAGTCATGATCTCGTTGACGGTGTCCTCGACCTGGCGCGAGTCGATACCGGTCTTGCGGACCCAGAAAAAGGTCTCGTCGCGGTACTGCTCCCACCAGGTGGCGTAGTCAGGCGGGCAGTTCACCTGGTCGTCCATGCCAGTCCAGAGACCGTGGGTTTCCGGCCGAATCGGCTGGCGGTCCTCCGGAGCGACGACATGTCCGGTCTTGCGTCCCAAAACATCTTTACCAGCGGAACGCGCGCCCTCCAGAATCTCTCCATCGGAGTCCGAAACGGCGGCATCCAGAAGCTCCACATCGTTGGTGGAGTCGTCCATGTCATGCTCCTCTTGCGATTCCAGTACCGGCCGGAGATCCCTCCCGGCCAGCTGCGGGGTGATCCCTCCCCCGCTTGCCTTGCCAGCCTAACATCAACTTGCTGGCTTTGACAAGTTACTGCCGCACTTAGTTCACAGAGACTGCGGAATGTCCCAAAACTCAACATTCACCGGACCCGGCTCGCGCACCGGCACCTCCACCGGGGCTGCCCGGCGTGGGGTCCTCTTCGGCTTCTCCGCAACGGCAACCGTAGCGGCAGGCACCGACACTTCCGGAGCGACCTTGGAGACAGGGCGGGGAGCAGCAGAAACAACGCGCTCAGCGGCAACACGGCGGAACTCCTCCGCCGGTGAAAGCAGCTCCTCGCCCGCAGCCCACCGTCCGGCGTACTTCGAACAACCGCCTACGTGAGCATCGATCGCCTTGACCGAACCGGTCTCGCCGCAACCCGGGCACATTCCCTGAGCCATACCCGCACCATCCCTCACCCCCGACGATTCGGCCGGGGCCACCGTCCTACCCGCCGGGTCCGCAAATAGTACAGGCCCCCTTGACGAATGCCAAAGGGGGCCTGTGTCAACATCGAACTTCACCAGTGTCGGTACCGACGGTCTTCCTGACGCTTCCGGGCCTTGAGCAGATCCCGAGCCCAGTGGTCGACGAACCCGCAGCGCCGGGAGTACCTGCGCCCCAGCGCTCCCATCTCGGCCAAGTTGTCGGTGGACAAGTGCTGCCAGATGTCGAACCACGCCGCGTCGAAGCGAAAGTCCTTCGGGAGCACGTCCTTGGGCTCGAACACCGAACCGGTCAGGATCGTGAGCTTCTTCCCCGCCGCCTCGACCAGGCGGGTCAGGTGCGGCCCGACCAGCGCGACCACGGCGAGATCGATCTCGATGACCGTGATCTCCCGGACCGAAGGCACGATGCACAGGCCCGTGACGACCATGCCCATTCCGAGACCGCCGATCAGCACGGTCTCCGCCTCAATCTCGTGACAACGCCGCACGAACGGAATGTGATCGTCCATCTCGTCGACGGAGTCGCTCATCCAAAGCCCGCCGTGACGGTACAGCGCAGTGATGGTTCCGGCGCCCTGTCGCATGCCACGGCCGCCGTGCATCGCTCCGTAGAGCATCGACGCCCTGGCCTCGTCCTCGCTGATGACCCGAGGACGGACCGATACCACACCGAACTCACCCGTCGGAAGCGTGCTGCGCATGGCCGCGCGAATCTCGCTGTAGCCGATGCGGGTCTCTGTGTTCGTCATGCCAACAAGCTAGCACACACTGGCAAGGCAAGCAAGTCTACGGGTTCGGCACCCAGCGCGTACGCTCCCGGTCCCAGGTCAGCCGACCACGCATGCCCTCCATGATCAAACGGTTCAGATCGTGGTGTGCAAACGGATGGTCAGGACTGCACGCAACAGACGGTCCCGACGTCGGCTTTGTCTCGTCACCAATAGGGGACGGAGAGCTGTGAAAATCCGTGCCATCAAAATGCACGTACAGAGTCCACCGGGAGAACCATCCGAACTCTTCGCACTCTTCGATACCGGGCCACCAGCCGGTCCAGATCTGGTTCTCTTCCGGAATCGGCTCAAAGACGTTCTCACACATCAAAATGAAAGATCCGTCTTTTTCTTCTATCTCGTCGCCATGACAGAAAGCCTGACCACCACAAATGACACATCGCGCCACATCACAGCCGTCAACATGACGAGAACCCGGCTCCACACCGCAATCAGGACAATTGGTTTTCTCACCCAGAGTCATGTCAAGCGTGTCCGTATCCGGTGTTCACCATCTCGACACCGAACAAAAACGCCCTTCCCTCAGAAGAGATGGCCCACGCGCGCTCCCTGCCTCCTTCGGGAGAAATACGGCTTGCCCTCGGCGAAATAAACCAGTGCGCCTCTAACCACTTCGCGATGTGCAATTCCTCTTCGTTGAAGATAAATGCTCCTCCAGACGCCCTCATGCGAAAAAGACATTCCACAGCCTTGTCTCCATCGTCGGCGCTAACAAGATTGAACGGCTCCACCATGCTCTCCCAACCCCCTTCTGTTGCTTGTCTTCTACCCGAACACGAGCGACCACAGCGACGAATACAGACCCGGCCACCACGCCAGCGCAACGAACGCCGTCACCACCCACGAGAACGTCCGCAGCTTCAGCTCCGCCCACTCCGAGGATCCGGTCGAGAGCAGCGCCGACTGAGGGCGGACGTGGATCGGGTAGTACCGCTGCCCCCGGATCCGGATCGGCCACAGCAACGGCACGCCCGTCTTCGTCGCCGCGTCACCGAGTGAGTGCGCGAGCATGCCGACCGAAACCGACACACCGACACCGAGTCCGACAGCTGGAGCGATCAGCTCGGAGGCGATCCGCAACGGCTCCTCGGCCGTCGTCGTCACGAGCCACCAGAGCGCCGTACCCGCGACCAACGCCAGCACGAGACCGCGTACCTCTCCGAGCAGCCACGAGCCCACCAGCGCCACGATCAGGCCCGCCACGACAGCCAGCGCGAGAGCGGGCCAGCGGGTCGCGAGCAGATACGAGACCCACCCGAACACCAGCCCGGATACCACCGCCGAGATGCCGAAATGACTCAGCCCGCGATGTCCACGGAAGTCGCCCTCAGATACGTCGCGCGAAGTTGCTGACATGTCGAACACCCAACACGACATGCGATGCACGAACAGATGCACCGCGCCGCTGATCAGCCCCATCGATCGGGTGGCCGTCGAATTGTGGTGATCGAGGTCGGGCCACAACGCCGCGCGCCCTGCCAGCCACGCAATCAGCAGTGCTCCCGCGACCGCGAGCACGCACGCCCACACAGGCGCGGGTGCAGGCACGACATACGGGCGCACACACGCAGCCACGCACGCGCCTGCACAGATACCAGTGACGCGATGCGTCAAGCCTATCATGACGAAGTCATACCCGTCACCCACAGCACCCGATGATGTCCTGCACAAAAGGGGGTCTGGGGGAAAAGTATGTCTTACAGGTCAGAAGGCCGCAGCCCTGTCCTGTGCACAGTGCTAGGACAGGGCTGCGGAATCCTCGTGGACAGCAAGGATGTCACTTAGAGCTGTCAACGGCAGACTGAGTGGACAGGAACCGCGTGAGGACGTAATTGGTCCCCTCACCCCCCGGCTGAGAGATCAGACCCTTGTCGATCCACGTCTTCTTTTCACGGTGGAACCACGAATTTCCGCGATCGGCCGCCTCGCGCAGCTCCTTGGCTGCAGCTCCGGGCAACCCACGCTGTTCCAACATTGCGAACACCGCCGCCTCACCCTGCGGAAGATCCGCCAGGCGCTCCGCAGCCGTGCGCGGCTCCTGCGCAGGCACCAGAGGCGTGGGCTGGGCAGCACCCTGTCCGGCAAGGCGAGCATGGTGACGCGCGATCTCCGCCATGGACACATCCGGGCCGGTCAGGTCGTAAGCCGGGATCGGATCCGGAGTGATGTCAGTGACCGTCGCACCCTCATCCTCGGAATCAGACATGTCCGCCTCCTCATCTCCATCACCGTATCGAGCTGCACACCGCGCGGCGTAGAGCGGCGACACCGAGCACGCCGCGTTCCGAGATCCCTCATCAAGAGGCAACCCCGGTGCCCGTACCGCCAACACCATCTCCACCATCTCATCGGTGACTCGGTAATAGCGCAGCGGCATGCCCGTCCACCTGTCACGATCCTGCACATAGCAAGTGCCCGGCTGCGAGGACGGAATCAGGTTTGCCCCGACCTTCCGATTCGGGATGATGTAGGACTCGTGCGACTCCGCCTCGGTGCGGAAACAGATCCGCTGATTGAGACGGTCACGGAACTGGCTCGTCCGTGTCGCCTCCAGAGTCGGGTTCTGTGTCGCGCCATTGACCGACATACCGAGAGCACGACCGGTGGTCGCCAGCCGGACGAGAACTTCCTCCACCCGGCGCATGGCCTTGTGGTCACGACCGTTGGATGCCGCCACCATGCGGTGCAGCTCGTCGATCCATACGAACAGCAACGGAGCGGTGGGAGAGACCGGCCACGCCTTGCGGCCCGCGCGAGTGTTCTCCTCACCGCGATACGTCATGATCGCGTCGAGCGCCTGCAGCGACTCATCAATGTCCTCAGGACGAGTGATGAGGTTGTCCATGATCGCGTCGAACGGCGCGATCTCCATGCCGTCCTTGAGGTCGTAACCCCACTGGGTGCCATCCGAACGACACGAGATGTCGAGGATGTGCAGGGTCAGACCGCCGGACTTACCCGAGCCCTGCGAACCGCCAAACAGCTTGTTGACTACAGCGTTGATGTCACGCTCGTAGTATGGGATGTAGGCGATCTTGCCGTCTTCCTGGATACCCACCGCGCACGGGACGTCCACCGACAGATCTCCGCCGTCGTCGCCCTGCTGCGGACCCGGCCACTCGACAGCCTCGGTGATTGGGTTGTCCAGGAACGACATGTAGTCGACACGGTTGGTGTCACGGTTGTGCTTGACCAGACGCAACGTGCCCTCGGGAAGGCCCATCGCGCCCTCCAGCTGTTCGCGACGGTCCAGAACCTGCTTCACCGTTGTCGTGCCGCGCTCCCACACCAGGAAGCCCGCCTCGTTACCGTTTGGGCTCTTCTCCAAGATGTGCCGATTCGTCATGCCCAGCCCGAAATTGGCCGCGATCTCCGACCAGCCCCGCAGGTCATCCTCCAGATGCACCTGGGTGCGCTTGAACCGCGACGACCACCAACCCATGCCCAACAGGTGTAGGCCGATGACCCACCAGAACATGACGACCGCCCACTCCGACAGCGTCGTCGTCTGCCACAACCACCACACCCACGCAGCCGACGCTCCCGCGCACACGAGCGCGTATCCGAGTCGGGTCCATCCGGTCAACCGGGTGAGCGTCCACATGAGCACGAGCAAGCCGATGACGGCGAGCGCGATCCACACCTCGGAGTGGTCACGCAGCGGCCAGGACAGATGTCCGAGCAGCAACACCACAAGCCCGGCGTAGTAGGGACCAAGTCCCAGCCGCTGGGCATGGCGACGCTCCCACCAGGACATGTCCTCTTGGACTAAACGTCGCGTCATCGGCTTGCTCGCCTTCTCAGTTCAGCAAAGAGTTCTTGTTGAGCGCCCAGTCATCCTGCGCAGCCTGGATCGCCGGAGCGTAGTGCTCCTCCCACGCCGCGATCGTTGCGTGCGCAGCGTTCTTGATGATCTCACCGGCTTCGAGAATGGGCTTGAGGTGCGCGATGACCTCCGGCGGGAAGCCCGGGTTCTCCTCGTTCACTCCGCGCGACAGCGTTGCCGTGAACGAATCGGTGAAGTCCTTCATCTTGTCACCGAAGTACCCGAGCACCGCCAGATGGTCATTCACCTGGGAACGCGTCTCCGGATACTGCTCCGCGTAATTCATGAGCGATGAAATCGCACCGCTCAGATCTCCATCAGCTGCCACAGCTCGACTTCCATTCAACTCGATGAGAGGACCCCAGCTCTTTGCAATCTCTGGAATCCGATCCTTGCGGACCTTCTTTGTCTTCCTACCCTTAGGCTTGGAAAACTTCTCAGTCTTCTTACGACTACTTGGTGCTTTGAACTCCTTTTTAGGAGCAGCAACCTTCTGTCCGCCGCCGTGTACGATCTGCAAAGAGCCAGAGTACTCAGCTTGATTAGCCGCTCGTGCTTTCTCGTACACTTCTTTGCGCAGCCTGAGAATCTCCGAACGCGCCGCCGACTGAGCCGGATACCTCTTGAGCACCTCGAACTCCGTCGGAGTCAGACGGCCCTTCTTGAAGTCCCGGCGATCGAGGGCCTCATGCCCCTTTTGCGCAAGATGATCCTTGGCGTAGGACAGCAGCGGGTTCGCCGCCCAGAACGCCGATCCCGTCGCCAATCCCTGCTCACGACGTTCACGATGCTGGGAGATGTAGCTGCGCTTGAGAGCACGAGCCTCAGCCTGGCCCTTGCGATACGCGGTCCGGCGGGTAGCCGCAGCCTTACGCTGGTTGGCCCACGCCTGCTTGGCGGCCTTCTTTGCCTTGGACTTCGCGGCCCGGCGCCACTTCCCGCTACTCACGCCGACACCTCCGACTTACGTGCCGCGCGCCAACGTCCCTTTGTCGTCCGACCGTAATCATCGCCTACTCCGTGTCCCGCCTTGCGTACCGCCGCGACCAGCTCCGGGCCCGACGGAAGCTCGCGTCCCTCGCGCGCCGCTTGATCCAGGATCGCGAACGCAACCTCCTGCGGAGAACCGACGGGGCTCTTCGCCAGCGACAGCACCACAGGCGCAGGCTCTGTCACGATTTCCTGTGCAGGCTCCGATACCACGAGAGCCTTCTCCACCTCGTCCTGCACACGCTCCTGCACATGTTGATGGCGCTCATGAACATGTGCAGGAGCGGGCTTCATCGCGCGCAGCACGACGCCGACCAGGTGGATCAGCGCGCCCGCGATCAACGGGGGAAACACACCCGGCCATCCGGTCTCGGCGTAGTTCACCGCCATCGATCCCGCCAACGCCGCAAGACAAATGATCGCAGCGTAGTGACGAACCTGAGATGGCAGCACCGCAGACAGCCACACCGGTGTCGTCACCACGACCGTGCCGTCCAGAGCCACGATCAACATGATCGCAATGTAGCCAGGAACAATCGGGCTCTCGACATAGTGGTACGTCGAAAACGCCGACCAGCACAACGCAGACCCAATGACGAGACAAAGCGGAATGATCAGGCTGGCAATGCGAAACCGCCGTCGCGTCTGCTCAGACAAAGTCAATCGCACCTCCCTCGTCAACTCGAAAGGACTTTGAGAGTAAAGGGGGTCTTGCCAAAAAGCAAGTTGCCTTCGGCAGATCGATGCGGCGCAATACTGAATTGGGCAAGGGGCACTAGACAGACAAGCTACTATCAGAACGTGACGGCCCCCGCTCCCGATGACACACCCTTCTCTTCACGACTGAGGGCGTTCATTGTTACGTATCACGAGGTCGTAGAGGCGATCAACGAAGATCCGGATCGCCAGCAGGCATGCCTGGACGCCACAAAACTGACCACCGCATTGCGGGGTCAGTACGAAGACGCCTCACACCAGCGTGCGATCATCGCCACAGAGGTTGTGGACTCCAGCAACATGAAGCTGAGTGGGCTTGCACGTCTTCTCGGAATCTCGAAACAGCGCGCCAATCAAATCGTCAAAATTGGACGCAGCTTAATCTGACTCAGAAAGTCGGGTCCTCAAGCTCCTCACCACGAGCGAGCACAGCTCTAGCTCCGTGGGGCTTGTCCAACGCTTCTCGACGTCCGGTCATGCACAGCATGCCGGGGGCAGAACCGCACGGACGGACCGGGCACGGCGTCGCCAGAATCTCCGCTGTATAAAAACCAATCCTGTCGATGCGAGACAGCAACTCCGCAACAATCTCTGGCGGACACACATGCTTACGATGCAGCTGCGGAGTAATCGCCGAATACTCGTGCGTAGACGAGCGCTGCACCCACACATAATCCTGCAGGTGACCCGGGTCCACCACCGTCGGATCCAGCGGGTAGTGCCACACCGAACCGTCCGAGTCCTCGGTCCGGTCGAAAGCCCACAGCACCCGTGACTCGCAGATAGGACACTGCCCGTTGACGAGGGTGCGGTCGGTCGCGAACGGAACCGGGACAGCACCCGGGATGGGGCGCGGGCGGTGCAGGTCGGTCACTTCACAGCATTCGCCGACAGCCGCTGGCGATCCAGCAGCAGCTCAGCGGTCTCGCAGATTTCCGACCAGTAGCGATCGACCAGAATCTCCGCGCGCGACGCCACGTAGCCGTAAGTGAAATCCGAGCCAGCCCGCAGGCTCTCGAACTCAGCATCATCTTCCGAGCACGACCTGTCGTGGCTCCACCAACTCATGTCGCCAAGATCGCGCTGACGAAGAAACTTCATCTCCGCCGGACGAGACACCGCCAGAATGGTCAGATGCGCGAGCAGCGTGTCCTCAGAACCATCCCAGGCCCGGACCAGCCACGCATTGCCGCGAGTCACCCGACCCGACCAGAAACCGGTAATCAGCTCCACGCGCTCCAGGTCGATGCCGAGCCGCTTCGTCGCGACCGCATGCGCAGCTTCATGTACCGCGAGAACCCGCGCGGTGCGGTCATCTTCGTGCATGTTTCGCTTCTACCCTTCAGAGACGCCAGCGGGGGCAGAGCCCGTACGGAACCCTGCCCCCGCTGAGGGGTTGATCAAGATGTCAGCTGTTGTCCTCAGCGGCAGCGACACCCTCGCCATCACCGGAGTACACCGCGTAGACCCGGATGACACGCTGGTCGCCCACGTCCTCGGAACGCGAGACAGCGTTGAACGAACCCTGCGGCTTGTAGGCCGCGACTCGACCCTGCTTGATGAGCGACGCGCGAGAGCTAGCCTTCGCGCGCACCTTCTTGGACTCGGCGCGAACCTCGTCCTTCTGCTCTTCGGTGGGATTCGCTGGGTACACCGGAACGGGGTACTCCTCGATGATGGCCCACTCGCCTGGGTTGGCTCGAAGCTGATCGGCAAGCTTCGCAGCAACCCCAGCCTGCTGACGGCCAGCAGGCTCCTTCCACTGCAGCTGAGCATCGGTCATGTCTGTCTGAACTCCTTGGTTTCAGTGTGGCAATTTGCCACTCTTCTAGACTTGTACCCGACCGCCCACTAAATGATTTGTTAACGGCGGAACGAATCTGATCTTAGCTCAGAATAACCGACAGCGCCTAATCAATCAGAAGGTTCTTTAGGAAACCACGCAATCCCCGCATGTGTAACTACCAGATGGGATCTCCGTCGCAATCATTAATGTCAGCTCTTCAGGTGTCAACCAACTTTTACAACGCACGCAACGTGTCGTTCCCACCGCACGACTGCCGCGACGAGCTTTCATGTGCTTGCAATCTTCACCAGCAGGGCCCGCACGATGCTCAAAATTGGGGCAGGTGCACGCGCGAGGAAACTCCCCCAGGAGAAACACCTCGTACACCGCACCCTTGGATCCGGCTACGCGGATCGCGTGATTTCTGACGTTGGAAAACGAACCTTTAGGCATCTGCCTTCTCCAAAAACTCTTTTGCTGCCGCCAACCACTTGAGTACGTGATCCGGTGTTGCAATCTGATCTGCCGCGTCCAGACAACGAGCGTAGGACTCGGAGAACCGATCCACGCCACGACGATCTGCCCACACCCCCAGCGCCGCCACCGCGCCTGTACGCAGCTGTGCAGGCGTGACAGGGACTACCAAAGACGAGTCATCCTCGCCCACATCCAAGCCCTGCATGGCCATCAGACGCCGCGCAGCCAGCGGGCGGGTCACGTCCCACACCCGGGCAGCCAGGCCCACAGAGTCCCAACCCTCGGCGCACATATGACAGAAAGCGCGGCCGTCGCTGTAAATACGCATGTCCTTCTCACCCGATCGGTCGGGTGGGTGCGTCTCCTGGAACGGGCACATTACCTTGATGGACACACCGTCTCCCGGAGTGCCCGGGTTGGCGATACGGAGATGGTCGAGCACCACCACGATAGGAATCAACCGCGCAGCTCGATCCACAAAGCTGCCGCGACGCAATCGACGCACGACGCTCTCCTACCGCAGATAGCAGGAAGCCCCGGCAGCGAATGCATACCGGGGCTACTCCTGTTGTTACTCAGTTCTCGGACGTCAGGCCCACCGACGCGAGTGCCTTCTCGCCGACATCGGAATCGACATCGAGACGATCCAGCTGCGACTGCTGAGACTGGACCAGATCCGACAGCTCCTCGACCTTGGCCGTCAGAGCCCGCACCTGCTCCGCCAGCTCGCCGAGAGACATGCCTTCCGCGAGGCGCACCCTCTTCTTGCCGTCGACCCAGGCGTACTTGCCGAACCGAGCACGGCCGTCCAGACCCTGACGAGCGACATTGCGCTGGCCAATCTTGATCCGGCGCTCCTCGTCCATCGTCGCGGACTTCGTGCCCATCTCCTTGAGAGCGCGCTCAGCGGGAACTTCAGCTGCGCCGACCGCGAGCACCTCCTCGACGTCACGCACCTGTCCATCAGACAGGTAACTGTCCATCGCCACGGTCCATGCACTGCTGTTCTGAGGCACTTAACTCCCCTCTCACTCTCGCAACCGGTTCATCCGGAACACCACTGTTCTACCCGGCAGAAAGGGAACTGTCAGAATTGCGCGCCCGCACCCAGCAGGTATGCCTGGTCAGCCCCGAAATTGCCGCCTTCAGCAGCGAAAGGATCCGCACCGGTCACACCAGGCGCGCCCACCGCTTCGGTAAAATAGCTCGTCGAGTAGTCCACCAACACAGGAATGGCTCGATCCCCCATGACCACCTCGCCACCACGGTGCTTGAGAATGTTCATTTTGATTCGAGCTGTCTGCGATTCACGCTCCCCGTCAGGAGACATCGCAATGACGATGTACGCAGAGTTGACCGCCTCCGACGTGTCCGCCAGACCGTTGGGGTCCAGATCGCCGGTGCGCGTCCACTCCTTCTGCGACTCGCGGTTGAGCTGCCACGGCGACACCGTCGCCACACCTCGGCCCTTGCGGAAGTCGACCGAGAAATGCGCCGCCTCCTTGACCAGGGTCGCCAGCTCCTCGCGCGAGGACAGCGTGTGGCGCCCGGACGACATCAGCGCGAGATAATCGATGACCACCAGGTCCGGCACCCGGATCCGGGAGTACGCCTCGATCTGGGCCTTGAGGCTCAGCATCGTCATGCCGTACGGCATCTGCGACACGTAGCACGCGCCGTCCGAATTGATGGAGCCGTCCGCGCCCCAGTCCTTCGCCACGGCCACCAGATACGGCATCACGGTCTCGGGAAGCTTGCCGCGATCGATGAGCGCGGAGTCCAGCCCCTTGGGAAGATTGAACTCGTCGCGGAAGTCTGCAAACTTCTCGTGCAGCGAATGCCGGGCCACCAGACGCGACCGGACCATCGAGCGCACAGTCTCCGATGTCGCAAAGAAAACGCTGCGACCCTGCAGCTGGGATGCGTGATAGCTCAGGCCCACGCAGAGCTGGCTCTTACCGAACCCGGACGGGGCGGCGATCATCGCCAAGCCCTTGCCCAAGCCGCCGATCTTCTCGTCGAGGGTGGGAAGACCGAACAGCGGGCGTCCGGACGTGTCCTCATCGCGAGCCCTGACGTAGTCCGTGAGAACGTCTCGACCCTCTTGCATGACGTCGGCCGCTGGAGCTTCTTCGAGCTGCGACTCCGTGTTGATTTCCTGGATGCGCGCAGCCGCCCACTCCCGCGCATCCGCAGGACCCGACCACGTCCGACCCGGGCGCCCGTTCGGGCCTTCCTCGGTGATCGAGCCGACCAGAATGTCCGAGGACTCGCGAAGGGCAATCTGCGTGAGCCGCTTCTCGTGCTCGCGACGCAGCGTGTGCGCCGCAAACCGAGCGATGTCAGAAGTGACCCCAGCATCTCGGAGAGACTCATACGTCTCCCGGAACAGAGCCGCCGTTCCGGCATCGAGATCGCCGGTCAGCGCGTCAATCGCCGCAGACGGCAGCACGCCATCGGCCTGACGCCGGTAGTAAATGGCCGAGCGGAACAGGGAGCGAAGCGTGGGATCTACAAAATGCTCTTCTTTAACCGACCTGTCGATCTCATCGATCAAAACAACGTCGTTGCTGAGCATCCCCGCAACTACTTGAGACGCCGAATCCAAAGACACAGTACTCCATTCGAGAGGATCCCAGCGGCTTCTACCCGCGCAGCTCGATACGGGTGTCCACTCCGTAATCGAATGTAGGAATGCCTGCCTTACGGGCGTGGCGGGCACAATGTCCCGTCCCGGAACGCCACTTCAGGGCGAACGCCAGACACGCATCCGCGCCCAGCGAAATCATGTGCAGGTTGCGCAGCAGCGGAGTCTCAAAATCGGCGGCGGGGTAACTTTCCACCGGACCGAACGGCTCCCACATCTGGGCAGCTGTCTTGTCCAAACCTTCCGCGTTACCATGCACAAGGATGTCACCGCGCTGCATGTGTGCGAGAATGGCCTGAACAATCAGCGCAGGATCAGCCCAACTCTGAGAACCGGTGAACAGAAAGCGCCTCGTCATACGACGCTTCTACCCTCAGCCAAACTTGAGAGTAACCGACTTACCATTGACGGAAGCCTTGGCATCCTCAATGTCCTTCAACGCAGCAACAATGTGCTTTGTCTGGTTAGGAGTAGTCCAGCCGCTGATCTGCACGTCAGAAATAACGTGATCATCTTCTTTGTGGCTGCGGACCTCGTAATCCGAGTCGCCTACCTCTGCGGCCTTCAAAGCCTTGTGAACAGCTGCGGTGCATCCGGCAGCGGTGAACTCGCTATCGCCCATGCTCTAGAACTCGGCTGCATAGGGCGGAACATCCAGGTTGATGAAGGCTGCAGAGCTGAACGGAGCCAATCCCAGCGTCGCTCGAACCACCTCAGAAGTAGGCGGATGCGACGGGTCTCCATGCTCAAAACGCGAGCACTCCACGCCCACCGGGTTGGCCGCAGACACCTCTACCGAGAACAAAATCTCCGGCCACTCGTCGAACCACGCAGGCATGAAATCCTCGCAGGGACCATCGTCATCGAGAAAACGATGCCTACACTTCTCGCAACGATTGCCCACAAATATATCGCCGTCGTCACCGTTGCTAAAAGGCCCGCTAGCCAAGGTCAACCTCCCGCAAAATCTTGTCGATAGCCTCGTGCAAGTTGCGACTTACCTTGCTCTGCACCCGGGCGCGGGCCATCACAGCCTCGACATCCGTCACCACCGGTTCGACCGTCGCCACGCCGCTGATCATGCGCAACGCGTTGATGATGAGACCCGCCTCGTCCTCACGAACATCCGACGCCAGCGTGACGATGTACCCGACGTGACGCTCAGTCACTGAAGTACTCCTTTGCGAAACTCGCCACGACAGTCGAGGTGAAGTAGGCGTAGCCCACGAAAACACAGATCGGCCACAGCGTCGCCCAACCGATCGGGTTCAACGCAGGAAGCGCGTTCAGATGCACGAACCCCAACACGACGGTCCAGAACCACGCCGACGGAAATGCCAGAAGCGGCGGAAGAAACACCCACATGAGAAATAGCTTCATGTCTGTGTTGTACCCAGCAGTGGCGGAACCGGGGTGAAGGCGGGGGATCCGACACCCCGGTTCCGAGGGTCGAGCGAGAGGTGGCTGGGGACACCGTCTCGCCCGGGGCTGCAGTTGGGTCAGCCTTCGGATGAGACAAAGAGCCCCCGAACCGGAAATCCCAGCTCGGGGGCTCTTTCGCAAGGGATGACCAATCCCTCACTCCACCATCAAAACGACAAGAGAATCGGGGGGCTTCCTCTCTCATCCCGCAAGTCCTACCCAACCGGTGCAGAAACGGGCACCAGCAACGGAAGAATCAACGTCTGGGCTGCACCAAACTTATCACCCTGCCCGACGAACCACGCCTGGGCTCGCTCCCGGGAAAGGAAGGGACCGAACCCCATCGACATGGTCTCAGAAAAGACAGCCACCACAACGAACTTGTCGGCGCGATCATCTGATTCCTGATCTGCATGGTAGAACACCGACTTCCCCCCGGCCTGCGGCGGAGACGAATCCGGATGTGCAAGCAGGAAATCTCGCACCTCATGCTTGCTCGGGTCAATGAAAGCTACACGGGGGTTAAACCACTCCAACAACCGCTCACGATCCTCAAACGGACCGTACGCGTGCAAAATAGACTGATGTCTCCACACCAACACGCGCATCAGATCGGCCTCCACTTCTGCACCGAACGCCACGCCACACGAGACGGTGCAGCACCCGGCTGGTCGTGGAACAGGAAAAGATCCACAGCCTGAGCCACGCTGCCGTACACCGCCTCGCCAGAGAGCCAGCGGCCATCGGGAGTCTGAATCTGCAGCACGAACTGCAGATCGCCCTCTTCATCGTCGCAGAACTGACAGTTGCCGGACTGCACACGCTGCAAATTCTCCACCGGGCAGCCAGTCTTACCGTATTTGCATCCGTGCAGCGCACAACAGTGCGTGATGTGAATTCCAGTGTTCGCCATGTCTACCTTCTACCCTGAAACGGGCTGTAGTGATAGATCATGCCTAAAAGCCAACTACGTCCCACCGGATTGGCTGAATGAACACGAACCACACGCGGCCAGCGATCCTCATGCTCACAGAGCCAGAGAACCACCGGCCGCGTCGTGTCCTCGCCGCCCAGGTCGTGATCAAGCGACATCTCCGAGACCGCACAGATACTCAGAGTTTCGATTGCCGCACTCGAACTCAGCGCCCACGCCCACTCGGAGCCCGGAGGCTTGCGAATGTCATCGACCCAGAGCTTCATGCCACATGTTCTACCCTGTCCGGGAACAGGCACCTGACGTTGTACGGAATCCACTCCTCCTTGGAGTAGCGCGACCGGATCAGACCGACCACCCACTCCGGGACCAGCTCCTCAGACTCCAGGTACGACGCACGCGCCCACTCCGGAAGCTGACGCGTGATAGCCCGGCGCTTACCCTTGAGCGAGCGCGGAGGCATACAGGAGCCCGGATCATCCCAAGGACCGGCAGGAACCTCCGGAACCGAGAACTGGCTCCACCGCTCACGGCGCGGAGCGTTCCTTTCCTCGTGCCACAGCGAGATGGTGCAGTGCGCACGGTTGGAACCCTTACGGTTATTGCAGTCGGCGCACAGGATCGTCGCGTTCTCCATCAGCGACGCACCACCCAACGAGCGCGGGTGGATGTGATCCAAGGTCAACTGCGAGCCGGTGCCCCAGACATTCGGACACCGGCACTGCCTACATCGTTCGTGGCCCAACCGGATGCGTGCTCGATACACTCGCACCCAGTGGGCATGCTTATCCCAGCTGGGGTACGTAGCCATAATGATGTTATACCCGACTACAGAGACCGTGTCATCTGATATTCGAGCAACGACACCGGATCAGACGCTAACGGGAGAACTCATCCTTGGTCTCCTCGGTCAGCTCTTCGAGCTTCTCCAGGAACTCCTCGAAGCACTCCCGAAGCTCATCACCTTTACCCGCGTCCGACTGCACCGTCGCCATGACACCGCACAGCTTGCGCACGCGATCAACGTCCTTGGTGTCGCGCGACAGAGTGTCAGCTTCGATCAGATCCCAGTTCCCCAGGAAATCAATGATCTTGCGCAAACGCCGAAGCTCGACAAGAGCCAACTCATAGCTACTCATCAGCAGGCTCCACATCCAGCCACTCACCAGCAGGCTCCACATCCAGCCGCTCCGGAAGCTTGTTGTGCCTCAGACCGGTCGCCAGCACCACCGCCCCCGCAAACGGAACATGGACTACCAGCGTGCGATTGCCGTACTCATCGCCGCCACGCCAAATCCACTTGTCTCGATTAACGTGATCACGAAGGTAATACCACACCCGGCGGGCAGACGGATACGTCATGCGCGCCATCAGATCGGGGCGCTTCACCGTCAGCTGGAAAACGATCTCTTCCGCAGCAGCCGCAGACCGCCGCGTCTCATCGGAGCCGTCCAAGTCGAGAATATCCTCGATCAGGCCCTGCGCCTCCAGCTGCGCAAGAGCGTAATCGTCCGACTCAGCGTCTACACGCTTCTCGTGACGATCATAAATCCAACGGGTAATACGCAGCATTACTGCCCTCTCATACAAATTGCTTACCGCTGTTCTACCCCGACATGCGTGAAAGCAATTCCGCTGCTACCGCAGCCGTGCGCTTAGCCGGTGTCGACGGCTTTAATCCGAGCGCGATGTTGATGGTCACCAGCGCCTCACCAAGACCCTCATTCGCCTCGATAAGCTGGCAAATGACGTCATTCTCGTTCGGAGACTGGCCCATCGAGGCAAACAGATTCGGAGCGCCAGTAGCCAGGATCGTGCACTCCCGGCACCAATGAGACTGGTCTTCCGGAGTGCCGACAAACGCCTCTGACCAGCCGCCGTACTCCACCGCCTGCCGCCACGTCTCCGCAGACGTAGCACCGGTGCCGCCCGCCCACACATCACGGCAGTGGTCACACACGAACTCGTAGAGATGCCTGCGCACCAACATCAGCGCCTCCGCTTCACACGCGCCCGAGAGCGGCGATGGTATGCCCGGCCATCGATGACCAGCGGGTTGGGTCCGCCCAGCTCGCAACAGCACCCCGCCGGGCCGTAGCCGCCCTCTTTCTCCCCGCACAGACACGTCCACTCGACGCAGCACAGGTTGATGCACAGCCCCGAAGTGTAAGACGGAGTGTCATCGTCGGGCTCCACACGACGTCCACAACACCACTTGTTGTAACCTTCAGGCTCACCGAGACCCAGGTCATCAAGCCAAGACATCAGACTCCCCTACAGACCCGGAACATCATCGGTACCGCCGCCGGAACGGAAGCGCGACAGCACCTCGGTCACCACTTCATCTCCGCTGTCTGTCAACTGCTGATCATGATAGAAACCCGAGGTGGTCTCCACCATGGGGCGATTCGAAGGCTCGGAATCGGCAATCACCGACGACACCGAATTGGACGGGACCGACAACGCGGAGAGCACAGCCTCTCGAACGTCATCAAAAGAATGCTGCTCGTCGAGAGCGATTTCGGTCAGATGGCGACCCACTAGAGTCCACCGATCTTGCCACGCTTGGCTCGAGCCAGCTTGCGCATCGCATACACCATGCGCTCCGCTTCCTCGCGCAGCATGTAGCGATACAAGATCTCCAGACTGAGAACGCCACCGTTCGCCGCAGCGATCTCGCCCATGCGGTAACGGCCAATCGCCCACTCGGTGACCTCGTCCATCTCTTCTTCCGTGAGGTCCAGCGCGAAATCTTCCATGCTCAAATCTCGCCACCGATCAGCAAATGCGCCATCGTGGCGAGCGCCCATCGACCGTGATCCGGATCGTCACGCAGCGGGGTCAGATGATCGCGCAACATCTTCAACGCCTCAATCGCAGACGTCTCACCTGTATCCTGCAGATACCGCAATGCGCCATCAACGCGATCAATAAGAACTTCCGCCTGCTGCTCAGCAGGAAGCGAACGCTGCGCAACCTCATGACCGCGCGACCCGGGGCTGTAAGACCGCGTCACACCCTCGGGAAGATTGCCGGGAATCTTTCCGTGAGTTCGATACGGGTCCGTAGACGGAATAACCATAAACGAGTCGCTCGATCCGCGCGCCAGGTCGCGCACGTCCGCGACATCAATCGGCACGTCGAACACCGCATCCGTACGCTCGGCACGAAACGCCAGGCTGGGAGAGATCGCAGAACGGACGGCACGCTCCGCCAGATGCGCTGCGTCGCCGTAGTCCACCGCTGGGACGTTGGAAAACACCACCGTAGCGATGCGCCACACCGGCTCGTCAGCGTTGTCGTAAACAGGCTTCTCGGTCATAAGCTAGTCATACCGACTCAGCGAGATCATCCAGCTCGCCCGCAAGCGCGGCTCCGCTATAGCCCTGCGCCTCCACCAGCTCACGCAGCGCCGCTCGCTTCTCCGGGATGGGCCCATCACCATCGACCCAAAGGCGCACCACCGCCCGGCATCGCATGAGCAACCACGAGCGCGCGTGCGCCTCGTCGTAGAGCGCCTGCTCCAGCGCCACGATTTCACGCTTGAGACGAAGCACCTCGGCCTGCAGGTTCTCCGCCGTGCCTCGCCAGTCCACCAGAGCCAGGTCTACGCCTTCGGAATCCACGCTTCCTCCACGCACCGCAGGTCAGCGCCGTAGCGCTCATACCAGATGTCATACCCGGTCGGGTCATCATCTTCAGCCCGGGGCAACTTCTTCGGTGCGCAGACCGGCGGGAAACACGTTCAGCTTGCGCACGTAGACGTCCATGGTCTCGTGCACAGCGATCAGCGGAGACTCCTCTTCGGACATGAAGCAGTCTCTACGAAACCGCGATCAAACAAACTCACCGCTCCCACCACCCCACCGGTTCCGCTCCGACCAATACTTCAGAATCGCGAGGACTCCACTTTTCGTAAAACCTGTACCACTCGATCTGCGGCTGAGTATTTCCAATGTGCGTACGCTTTCCATCTGTATAATCAGTGTGTACACCGACATACTTTTGAAAATCCGCGTGACGCTCCGCCTCTACAGCAGTCTGTTCCGGAGACAGTCGATACAGCTGATACCGGCGATAAAAACCGCACTGATCTGCTTCATCAGTCTTTTCATCGTAGCAATCGCACTGCTCGATCATTTGCGCCCAAAGAACTGTCCCGTCTTCAAGGCGCACCATGCCCGAAATGGGACCGTCGTAATACGACGAGTGATAAACCCACTGGATGTTATCCAGCTGCGGACCCAACGCAGGGTTATCCGGAATGTGCTCGGACTTCACTTCTCCGACTCCTTGCGGGCCAGATCCCGGGCGCAGTCCTTGCAGATCGACGGACCTCCACAGCGAGCCCGCGCCCCATCCGGACGGGGATACACGTGGCCGTGACCGGTGTTGGACCCCTCAGAACCCGGCAGATCGATGGGCTTCACCGCAGGCTCCTTGTCCTCAGGCGTAGGCATCACCACGGTCGCGCCCACCGGCACCATGAAAATGCGATACGACGGCTCGGGCACGACATTTCGATGCCCGCGACACAGGTACAGCTCCGCCGTCACGTTGGGGTCGTCCTCGGCGCGAGCAGACATCAGAGCCCGGACAGGCAGCCCGACCGACCACGGCTCCTTGCAGTTGTGGATCATGCACATCCGCGCGCCTCGATGAAGGGCGTACAGGTCCAGGACCGTGACCTTCTTCCAGTTCCGGGCGTAATCCATGTCCAGGACAGGCTCGGATTCCCGGATGAACATCACGCCCTGACCGGTCGCACGGTTGAGCTGCCACACCCGCTGCAGTACATCATCGGCGGTGATGCGCGGAATGTCCTCATCTTCGTCGAGGCAGAACTGCACCACCTCCTCAATGAACTTTCGCGTGTCATCGTGCCACCCGTAGGACCAGAACACCGGCATCGGAGAGCCCAGCTCCCCGTCAAAATCCATCTCGTAGTCCTGAGTGATTTCCAGAACAGGCTCAGACTCGGTCACGACACACCCGGAATCACGCGCAGCAGCCGCACCGACGTGCACGGCCAGCGAGAACCGCATTCACGACACTGACGATCGCGGTGGATGCACTCCTCCTGCTTCTCCACCTCGGTGCCGGGACAGGTGGGACACACCGCTCCCTTCACCACGTGCAGACGGCGCATCTCCTCGACCACCCGATACATCAGCGCGGACAGATCGTTGGTCACCCGCACCGGCTCAGGCACAGCAATCACACGTTCCATCAGGATGTCCTCTCGATGTTCGCCATGCAGCTGTCCTACCCTGACTTCTCGACTGTCTTGGCCTCCGCGCGCATACGCTTCGCGTGAAACATGGTGTCATCCGCAAGATCTTCAGGCATGTTCCTGGCCGCCGCCTCCAGCGCATCCGCAGACTCGCGCAGAGCCCTAGCCCGGCCAGCCGGAGACGCCGCGAACGCTTTGCGCGCCGACCGACGCGAGAACCACATCAGCGACGAGTACGCCCCGCACAACAGCCCGATAGCGGCAAGCAGCGGCCAGAACGGAGCCCCCACAATCGCCGCCACCCACGTGATAGTTACGTCATCCTTGTAATCGCCGAACTCGTCGCGTTTGCGGCCAATCAGCTCATGCCTAGCCTGATTGCGCGCCGCCAGCACCACGCCGACAACCCACCACAACGCCCACACGTAAATCCAGACAGACAGCACGATGTCCCCGGCCAGCTTGCCGGAACCGTCAATCAGGAACCACGGAGTCACGGTGACACACCGGTATTGGACAAATCAGCTTCCAACGCCTGGCGCAACAACCTCACCGCCGACCGGTACGCCTCCGACTTGAACGCAGACTCCAGCGACGGAATACAGCTCAGCTGAGCCGCCAGATCCTCGATGTCAGAGACGATCTCCTCGATCAGCGACAGCCGCACTCGCATCCGCACGTTGTCGGCCGTAAGTTTCAGCGGATCCGTGCGCTCCCCGATATCCGCTGCGCGGGCGAACACCCGGGCAATGCGCTCCTCGACGTCGTCCACGTCAATCACTCCCAGAAGTCAAAAAGATCCAGCATGCGCCGACGACGCTTGCGCCCGTACCGAGTCCGCACCCACAGCGTGGCAAACCACAGCGCCGTGCCCACCACGAAAAACCCGGCCAACCACCACAGCGACTCTGTCATCCGAACGCCGCCGCCATATGCCATCCCGGGGCCTCGGCGAGCAGCGGAAGCTCCAGACGCTCCATGAACGCGTGCAACCGATGCCACCACTCATGCTCGGTGCCCACCGGGAAGAAATCCCGAGGGCTCAGCGGCTCAGGAGAGTACTCACCGGTGGTCAGAGACTCCGCGATGTACACAAAATGCTTGGTCTCACCGTTGAGATTTCCGTACCAGTCGATACCGCAACCGGCGCCCCGCACCAGATCGCGCAGCTGCTCGTAGGAAGGATTCTCGATCCCGGCAACCTGCGCCAACCGCTCGTCGTACTCCAGCAGATTGGTGTCACCAGAGAGCAACCACTCCGGGGAACGATCCTCCCAGTCCGGAGCCATCCCGTCGATGCCGCCGAGATCGGATCCCCAGAAGATGTGTGTCGATACAGAGCTACCCATGTCGGTGTTCTACCCCTGACCGTTGCGACCCGGGATGGTTTCGCAGCCCCAACAACACCAGAACCGCAGCGTGCCATCCGCATCCGTAGTGAAATTGCCGTCCTCGATGTCTTCCCAGTCAAAACACCAGGGGCATAGGATCGCCTCACCGAGCCCGACCGCCTCCAGATACTTGATGTAGTCCGGAACGGACAACGGGGTGTCCGCCGCCTTACACGGCCAGGACACCCCGCACACACAGAAATCCAAACGGCTATCCGTCGGAATATGAAGCACTATTCATCCGTCCCCAGCAGATTAGTCACCCGGTTCTGCCGAGCCAACTCCAGCGCCAGCTTCTCAAACCGGTCATACTCGCGCTCCAAATCTTTGAGCAGCGTGTTATCTCCGTGCGCCATGATCTGCTCCCAGAGCTGCGCCCACCGCAGCGACCGCATCCAGCCCAACCCGGACGCCGCGAAATGCCGGTGGCGCATACACACCGCCACGCCCTCCACCACGGTAAGCGCCAACGCCTCCTCGCCCTGAGAACGGCCGGGAAGGTACAGGCAATACGCGCACATCAGATTCATGTCAGCCTTCTACCCTGACAATCCGGATCGGAGCTGCCGCACTCGCGCGATCAGCAAATGCCACTCCAGACCCGGAGGCAGATACCGAGGCGAACCGTCCGCCATCAGGACACACCCGGCCACAGACGCGCCGCCTCCGCGAGCACCGGATTCATCGCAGACACCCCGATCGGGGAAGACGCCGCCACCGCCTCCCGAATCTCGTCATCGGTGCAACCCAGGTGATAGAGAGCGATGACGGCCGACACCATTGTGTCTTTCACAGACGTGTTCACCCGCTCCGGAGCGCACGCCGCAAACGCCGTGATCACCAACTCGATTGCCTGCACCCGATCAGCAGGCAGCCCAATCTGCATTCCGTACATCACTTCCCCAACCCGGCATGACGGCGCCACGCGTGATAGGCCACCGCACCCGACTGACTCTGCCAACGACCCACCGAGCCGCAACCACACACCCACCGCCAGACGTCAGAACCCTCTTCCCCCGGCAGCTCGAAGCGATGCACACCGAACGCGCTCGACAACCGCACCGACTCCACACACCGCGAACAGTCGCACGGCCGCGCACCCTCACCGAAAAACTCCGGGGCCAACCCCGACACCTCACCCGGAACACCCTCGACGATCACCATCCCGGCCAACGGATCGACCTTGCGGCCCTCCCGAGCACGACGAGTCCGCGCATACTCCGAATCCGGCCACAGCAGCATGTCGATGACATCAGCCTCCTCCAGCAACTCCGCCCGGATCAACTCCAACACATCACGATCGAAGTCCACCGCCGACCGATCCAGATCCGGATCCAGCAGTTCCGCCCAGCCCCGACAGCGTGCCGCCAGCGCATCGACGCTCGACCGCAACTCGCGCCCCAGCTTCATCAGCGCAGCAGGGTCAGAGCTATTCGAGCCCATCGACGTCGCCACCGCAGCCATGTCGTCAGCGGCTCGCAGAACATCCGCTTCCAGCCGCTCCCGGCGCTTGCCGTGCTTGCGCTCCAGCGGCTGCCACACCCGGCGCAGCTCATTGTCCGCCTCCACCGAGAGCTTGTCATCGGACGCGCAGCCGATCAGTACATCGGCAAGATGGCCCAGCGGAGTCCGCCACCCCAGCAGCCGCTCGGCGGTCTCGAACGCCCGGATCAGATCCTTGTTCATACTGCTGTCATACCGAGCGAGCACAGCATCCACGAACTCACGATGCTTGATTCTCAACCGATCGATCTCACGCACGCGGCCACGAATCCACAAGACGACCATCGACCCGGGCCTCATGCGCCGAAGCATGATCGAGCACCAGCGAACAGCGATACCCCTCTGCACCCAAAAACGGGATGGGGCTCAGCTCGCCGCACACCCGCGAAACCTCAGCCTCGAAAGCGCGCAGCGCACACAGATACCCGTCGCGGAAATTGTCGTGCGACTCAGGAGCACGCGGACTCCTACGCAACGCCGCCATCACCGCACTCAACGAAGACTTCAACCGATCGATCTCGGCGAGCAGCGTCTCCACGTCCACCCGGGAATGGGCGATGAACCGGCCCGTCTCCGCCGGTAACTCCCCGAACTCCGAAGCCTGCCGGTGATAGTCGCGCGCCTCACAACCCGGACCGGGCTCGGTCAGCACCACCGGAGTCCGCATCGCGTGCATCCACGGAGCGTGCGCGCAGCCATACCCGTCCCCGCAGTCGCAAAAGTCGTAGTCAGGAATCCACGGACCCGGGATCGCCGCAGCCACCCGCTCCCGGATCGCCACCAGCGAATCCCCATGGTCGGGACAATCCACCGACTCCACGAGCTGACCATCCATACGGTGATCGCACACGCAACCAAACATGTCTAATTATCCTCGCTGTCCGGAGCACACTCACACGGCCACGTATCACAGTTATCGCACCACCAGCCGGAAAAACTTTCATAACACCCGGAGCAGCGAAAACTCGCATCACTCACTTGAAATGCTCCTTGGAGAACAGACCCTCCGCAGGCTCGACCATCACGTCCCGCCCTCCAAGCACACCGCATCCGGGCCCGGCCAACAGATTCGCCACTTGCGCAACGCCGCCATGACAAACCCGGATCACAGCGGCCGATAGCGGCGAACCACCGCAGCCAACCACCGAGGAAACCGCTCATCGAGAATGTCTTCCTCCGTGACCACGAACTCCGCATCACCGTCCCAGGACACCAACCTTTCCGGAGCAGGATCCGACACCAACCCGGACAGGCACACCCGTTCCACCACAGCCGGATCACCCGGCGCAGCACGGCCGTAGAGCACCGAAACCGACCGAGCCAGGATCGCACGACCCTCACCAGCCTGAGCCACCCACGCAGCCCCAGACACGGTTACAGACACCTCCGTGCGCTCACCGAGGAAACCGTGCGAGAACGGAGCAGACGGATTTGAAAGGCGATCATCGATCCGGATGACAAGACCATCGTATGACAGGTCTGCAGCAGACTCTTCGCTCACACACCTGTCATACCCGGGGACGGCAACAGGCCCGGCTCCCAAAGCGGAAACCGGGCCTGCAGGCCGCGAGCGGATCAGAGACACCCAGCGACAGGGGGTAGGACACGCCTAACCCGGAGGGGCGAACTCACCACCGATCCGAGAAGACACATCCCGCAACGCCGCCAGCAAATCCGGACGAGCAAGCAACACATTGACGAACCCGGCGGACTCGCGCAAATGCAGATTCAACGAACACTCCGGATCACAGCCATCCCGGGTAATCGATGCCAACTCCCGGAGCAGATCCAGATACGACAAACGCCGATACGAGAAGTTGATGGGCTCCGACAACAACTTGTCCATGGTGATCTCGCCCTCCATCAACGCGTTCGCGCTGATCTCCGAACGAACCACAGAATCAGCCCGGATCACACTATCCGGCTCAGGCGCTGTCATCGGTGTCTCCCTCCACGTAGTAGGTGCCGTCCTCACAGCGTGTCACCCGGGAAGCCCGGCCCGCCAGGAACACCTCGCGCATCCGCTCCGGGGTCCAGATCTCCTCGCCCGGAGCCAGCGTCACCCACACCTCACCCGCCGGAGGAACCACACCTCCAGGATGGAAAGACTGATCCGACCCACCATCACTCACAGCAACCCCCTCACGCCAACCTTTTCACCGATCACCGGGCAAGTACAGATCTACTAACTACTGTGTAGCAGACTTATGTTGGATCCCGGAGCTAGATGGCGGAGCCGTTCTACCCGGCCAGGGGGTTCGCTTCGCCGCGACGCGCCCATTCCGAGGAAAGTTCAGCCTTCAGAACAGCCGTGATCATCGACGCACCCTGTTCTCTAAAAGTCCGAACCCACTCCGTCGCATATGGACTCATCAACGGATCACAACTGATCTCCGGAAGCTTCCGGGCGATAGCCGCGTCGTCCATCTCCAAGTAGTACGCCATAGCCAGCACGAGCTGGTGTGTTTCCGGCAACCCCTGGATCACCGCCACGACCTTGTCGCACACGGTATTAGTCAGCGCATCGTCTGCGACATCGACCGGATCCGCAGGCCAAGTGTCCTCTGTGGTCTCTTCCAGAGACACAGGCATGCGCTGCAGCGCGCCCACCGCTCGCTTCACATCGACGGGCGTGATGCCCACCCGGGCAGCGATGGACTCGGCGGACTCGGCCTCCCACGGCGAGGACAGATCCACCCCCGCTGCGAGGATCTGCTTGATCAGAGCCCGCTCACGGCGCGTAGCCGGATCCTGGGAGCGGAGGGCATCAATGACCGCACCGTTGATGCGGCGCGAGGCGTAGGTGTCGAACCACGACCCCGCTTCGCCCTCGTACGCCTCGTAGCCGTTCTCCTCGCAATACTTCTCCCACCGCAGCGCGGCAGCGATCAGACCGGAGATGGCGTACGCGATGATCTCATCACGTTCGTATCCGACTAACCGCTGCCACGCTCGATGGCCGCAGGCGCGGGCAAGGCCCACGCGATCCTCAACAAGCTTACGTTGCCTGTCCGTCAAACGGACCACGTCATCGGCCATGCCCATTACTCCCCTGTGTCAGCTACACCCGCTGGTGTCGCCGCAGCTGTCACAGGTCCAACAAACGCCAGCCTTGCGCATCGCGATCCCACATCGACCACAGATCGGAGCCTCCAAAGAGAACCCGGCTGTGCGAGGGAGACGCTGCTCTGCAGGGGTGTGAGCGACTGGCTCGGTCTCCACGGACTCGGCCACCGGCTCCAGAGCAGCTGCACGCTCAGACATGGAAAGCACACCCAGCGCTTCCCTCTGATCGCGAGAAAGGTAGTCAACTGCAAGGCGCTTGAAGACATAGTCGAGCACAGAACTGGAAAGTCGGATATCGGGGTCCGACGTCATTCCACGCGGCTCGAACTGCATGCCTGTGAACTTATCTACGAACGATTCCAGCGGAATTCCGTACTGCAATCCGATAGAAACGGCGATGGAGAATGCATCCATCACGCCAGCCAGCGTCGATCCCTGCTTACCAAGCTTCAGGAAGATCTCGCCAAGCTGACCATCTTCGGTATCCGACGACGTCAGATACCCGCTCGCGCCTCCGACCTCAAACGATGTCGTGAGACCATTACGACGTGCAGGAAGACGGCGGCGCTGAGGCACGACCACCGGAGCGTCTTCCGCCTTCTTGTCCGCGCTGGTCGCCAGCGGCTGCGTGGCCTTGCAGCCATCGCGATAGACCGCAAGAGCCTTCAGGCCCAGCGACCACCCGGACATGTAGACGTTGGCGATGTCCTCGACTGAAGCGTCAGCGGGGAGGTTCACCGTCTTGGAGATCGCGCCAGACAGGAACGGCTGCACCGCAGCCATCATGTTGACGTGCCCCATCGGAGAAATGAACCGCTCACCCGTAGCGCAATCGAACACTTCGTAATGCTTCTCGTCCAGACCGGGAGCGCCGACAACAGAGTTGTTGTCCTTGACGAACGCGACAATACCCTCGATCTGCGCAGATGAGTAGCCCAGGTTCCGCAGCGCCGACGGGACCGTCTGGTTGACGATCACCATAGAACCGCCACCGTGCATCTTCTTGTGCTTGACCAGGCTGAAGTCCGGCTCCACACCAGTGGTGTCACAGTCCATCATAAAGCTGATCGTGCCCGTCGGAGCGAGCAACGAAATCTGCGCGTTACGGAAACCGGTGACCGCGCCGATGTCCAGCGCGTCCGCCCACTCCTGCGTCGCGAAATCCCGGATACCGACGTCAGTACCCGGAGCCAGCCGCAGGTGCTCGTTGGCCGCAGCGTGCATCCCCACGACCTTGAGGTGCGCCTTGGCGTTGCGCGCGTGCCCCTGGTACGCGCCCTTGGCCCGAGCGATGACCGCCGACTGCCGGTAGCTCGTCGCGCTCATCAGCGAGGTGATCGACGCCGCGATTGCCCGGCCACCCTCAGAGTCGTACGCCAAGCCCATGGCCATGAGCAGCGCACCCAGGTTGCTGTAGCCGATGCCCAGCTGCCGGTACTCGCGGGTGACCTTCCCGATCTTCTCGGTCGGGAAGTCCGCAAACGACACCGAGATGTCCATCGACGAGATGACGATTTCAACGGCCTGCGAGAACTTCAGGTAATCGAAGCGCAGGTCCGGGGTCAGGAACTTGAGCAGGTTCAGCGATGCCAGATTACAGCTGGAGTTATCCAGATGCATGTACTCCGAGCACGGATTCGAAGTCGTGATCCGGCCCGACTCCGGACAGGTGTGCCACTTGTTAATCGTGTCACCGTACTGAATGCCCGGGTCCGCACATTCCCACGCAGCCTTGGACAGCGCCTCGAAGATCCTGCGCGCGGGCAGCGTCTCCGCTACCGAGCCGTCGGTGCGGTTGTGCAACGAAAACATCTTGTCATCACGCACCGCCGCCATGAACTCATCGGAGACACGAATCGAGTTGTTCGCATTCTGATACTGAACCGAGTTGTAGTTCTCAGACGCCATGCCCATGTCGAACCCGGCGGCGGAGAGGGCGCGGATCTTGTCCTCTTCGCGAGCCTTGATCTCGATGAACTTCATGACATCGGGATGGTCCACATCCAGGCAAACGAGCTTCGCCGCCCGACGATTCGCTCCGCCCGACTGGATCGTCCCAGCGGACGAATCCGCGCCCCGCATGAACGACACCGGACCGGACGCCTGACCACCCGATGAGAGCAACTCCTTGGAGCCCCGAAGACGAGACAGGTTCACACCCGCGCCGGAGCCGCCCTTGAAGATCATCCCCTCTTCTTTATACCAATCGAGAATCGCCTCCATGTCGTCCTCGACGGCCAGAAGGAAACACGCGCTGACCTGCTGCGGAGCCTTGGTGCCGACGTTGAACCACACCGGCGAGTTGTAAGCAAAGATCTGGTGCAGCAGCATGTAGGTCAGCTCAGCGCGGAACGCATCCGCCGACTCGGTGTCTGCAAAGTAGTTGTTGCGAATACCTTCATCAGCGTACTTATTCGCAACACGACCAATAACCTGCTTGAGCGACCACTCCCGATCGGGGGTGCCCATCTTGCCTCGAAAATACTTCGAAGCAACGATCTGGCGCGCATTCATCGACCACTCAGCGGGGAACTCGGTGCCCAGCTGCTCGAAGTTGATCTCGCCAGTGCGGTAGTCCTTCAAAACGATGTCGGTGCTCTCCCACGCCACCTCAGAGAACGGATCCACGCCTGGCTTTGTGTAGACCCGGGTTACGACGATTCCCGTCGGCCGAGTCGAAACTTCATCAGTGGTCTGCACAGACACGAGCAAGCCTTTCCTGCAGGTAATGCGCTCAAAGCGTCTTGATGTAAAGCGCCAGATACGTCACGCCACGCGGCGGTTGAGCGCCTGCGGTGCGATCAGCGCGGAGATTTCTGCCGGAGACAGCGTGCGGAACAGATCGGACTCCTCTTCCCACACGGCCGACGCCAATGCGGCCTCGGTCTCCAACATCGCCAACGCCCGCTCCTCGTGGGTATCTGTCGTAAGTAGATTGTGTACGTACACAGCCTGGAAACGAGAGCCCTGACGACGAACCCGACCAGCAAGCTGCTGCATACGTGCTGGGTTCGGCAGCTGATCCACGTTCACCAGATGCCGAGCCACCTGCAAGTTCAGCGACTTCTCGATGGCCGAGGTCCCCAACAACACTCGACAGGACGGATCCTCACGAAACCGCTCCAGGGCGGCGTCACGAACAGCGCCACGGCGTTCCTCGCCCCAGATGACCTCGTACCCAAGCCCTTCGGATTCCATCCGATGTGCGAGCGAACGAAGACCGTTCTTGTACTGGATGAAAACGACAACCTTCTCGCCCGCGTCGTCTTCAGATTCACCAGCCCAGTCCCCGGTCAGACGGTCGAGCAGCCAATCGAACTTCACGGACTTACCCGGACCGTCGGGATCCCCGATTACCGACAGTCCTTCGCAAATCTGCTTCCCGTAGAGCAGCTTGTTCAACGCATTGATCCGCTGGTTCTCACCGTTGCGCACCATTTCGAGAACACCCTGCTGCAACTCGCGATACTTCTCGCGCTGCAACGGGTGCAACTCCAGAAAAATGTTCGAGGGCACGATCTCGGGAAGCTCGACATCATCGATTTGCGCCAGCGAACGGCGCAGCACCATCGGCGCGATCTTCTCCCGAAACTCCGGAAGCCGACGAATACCGGTGGTCTCCATCTTCGTGCGCTTGACCGGACGTCCGCGCGGACCGTTGACCCAGTAGTCCACCGGCTCCTTGCGAATGTGTCGGCGCTCGAACTCGGTACGCGGACCGAGCCGGTGCAGCGCTGAACCACCGATCTGGCTCAGCGAGTCATACAGCTCCAGCAGCTTCTTATGCAAAGGCGTGGCGTTGAGCAGGATGATGCGGTCGCACGAATTGTTCTCGATGCCCAGCTTCTTGAGCGCGTGCGCCGTCTTCGTCTCGGAGTGCCGCAACGGATCCACGTCATCCATCACCAACGTGGAGATCCCCAGCTCCTGCAGCTGGTAGTAGTCCTGACGCGCCATCTGGTGACCGATGATCAGAACATCCCACGGCTCGGCATAGCGGTCCGCGCGCTTACGCTGCGAGCCCTCGGCCAACTCCGTGATCAGACCCGGGACCGCGCGGCGAATCTCGCGCTGCCACTGCCTCATAGCCGTTGGCTCGCACACCACCAGAGCGCGGCCACCGCCCCGAGGTCGACTCAGCTCGCCGGTCTCGAACAACAGCGCGAACAAACCCGTGATCACGTGAGTCTTGCCGGACCCGACAGGATCAGCGATCAGACCACGCTTGACCAGCCAAAGCCACATGACCGCAACCCGCTGGTGACGACGCAGCTTGATGCCGCACGCCCGGCAATACGGGTTCGGATCTGGGTTTTCGGGGGCGTGCTCTGAGCACGGAGATGAGTTGAACAACGACATCTCTGGCATGCCAGGAATGTCGTAGGAATTGCGGACAATTTCGGCTGCCTCCGCCAGCGCAGCCGGATTGACCCTATCCAGAACTGAGGGCACGAAACGCGTCCTTCACTTGCGAGTGGTTACTGAATCGCTTGATCAGTCCTACCCGCCGAAGGCAGATCCCGGACGAACCGAGGGGGCGACCCCCACGTCACGAGAGGCGGTTGAGCTGCAGGTTTGCGGGGTGTCACCACCGCGACCGCATAATTCAAATCCCTAGAGAACGCCTGAATTGCCTCAGCAATCAAAGACGTGCGCCAGTCAGCCTTCATGGACATCTCCCCAGTGATGTCTGCCGACAGATCTACCAAGATAGGTGACCTGATGAAGGCGGTTAAGGCGACGTGCTCGGTGGCATCCCTGCACCACACCGCTGCGGGACAGATTAACCCCTCGGCACGCGAACTCCTACCTCAACCTCCGTTCCGGCCAAGGAACCGCGTGACCAGCAGAGATCATGAGCTGAGACATGTCTTCGCCGTCAATCCACACCTTTGACAGACGCTTATCGAAATTCCAGCCTCCAATGTCGACAACGAAATCTCCGCATCTATGCAGGCAGTCCACCGTCCACTGTTGAGCCACCGCGCCCTTGGGCGTCGACAGACCCGGAGCATCACAACCGGACAACCGCAACCACGGCCAGAAACCCACACCCTGCTCGTCATCGGCAATGAGCACCACGCGGAACGTGTCCGCATCATGCACGTCGACCAGCGACAGCACTCCGCCGACGAACAGACCGTGGTAGCGAGAGATCTGCGGTGTCTCCGGATGCCGAGAGTTCCTGCGAAACGCGGGAAACCGGCGCGTGACATCTACAGCGGGAAGCGGCCAGGTCACGTCGGGATCCGACCGTACTCTGTCATTGTTGAATACACCTTGTGAATCCCCACCGTTGTACCCGGCTGGGGGGCATCGATCATCACGCCGCCCCCCAGATAAATGCCGACGTGCCCAGGCCCGTACACCAGGTCTCCGGCACGAGCCGCCGAGCGCGAGATCGGTGTTGTCCAACTACGGAGGGTCAAAGATGTTCGGTATGTGTTTGTCAACCCCGCCTGCTTGAGCACGAGATACACCAGACCAGAGCAATCAACACCGGAACGCGCCTTGCCGCCCCAGCGGTACGGCACACCGATGTAGGTCTTCGCGATGGCAACAATCCCCGCCACGCCTGCAACCTGCTCGACCAGCCCACCCACCAGACCCGGATCAGCGGCTGTAGGCGGCGCTGTGGAGGTTCGCGGGGGAGCAGACGACGTAGCAGAAGCCGTCGGCGTGACGAACTTCTGAGGGATCTCAGCGGGCTCCGCTGGAATGACCACAGGAGTCAAAGATGTGGTGTCCGCCAACGATTGCGACGGCACGGCAGCAAGCCCGATCGGCACCGTGGTCGAAGTGTCAGCGGGAGAAGTGACAGCTCGAAATGCGCCGGAATCGGACACGACCAAGCCGCCAGCTGCAGCGATGGCAGCAGCGGTGGTCAAAAGCTTCTTGTTGGAGTGCGCGGGCGGTTTGCGGTGACGTCCAGCCATGCGTGACTACCTCTAGTCATGGCCCGACGTCCAGCGCTCAGTTCGGCCTGTGGTCCTTCAAGCGGCGGGTGCGCGCCGCTTCACGGTCTTTCATCTTCATCAACCACTCTGGAGGGGGAGTAGCTCCAAAGTACGTGTTGATCTTTCCGCCCTCATAGTTGAGGACGTAACCGCCCTTGGCGATCTGGAAAGGCTTCCGCAACTTTCCCATGTAGTCGAACTTGTCGCCTCGCGAAACAACCGGGGAGAAAAAGTCTGGCAGGACGAAGTTCGAGACCGACACACCATCAATTGTGTAAAAGTCGCTCTGCACGGGGTCACAGACCTCAGTAGCGACCAGCCACCCCTTGCCTGAATCCGACCAGCCCGAGCAGGACGGATTCACCAGCATCTCGCACACCTCATGCGAGACGATCGTCGACACCGACAGCTTCCCTGTCAGAATCTTTGACCCGGCATCGAGCACCGTGCCGACACCTACAATACCAGTAATTACGTCGCCTTCAAGCTCCGTGTGATATCCCAGAGCATTAGACTCGTCACTCACCGATACCAGACGGAGAACCCAGTCTCCCTTGCCCGGCTTCTGACCCGGGTTAAGCACCATGACTGGACTGGGCAGCAGACGGTATGCGGGCGCCAGATGAGCCTGCACCTGCGTATGACAGGCGCGGGCCATCCGAGCTACATCATTGTCCGTCACAAGATCTGTCTCACGAGACAGATACAGGACCGGACCTACAGTCTGGTAGGAAAGGTTGCCCACTACCCAGTCTTCGCCGGAACCTTGCCGTTGGTCTCCGGCTTGGCCTCAGCAACCTCGGCGGCCAACTCAGGTGCGACTGCAGACTCCGCCTCATCAGTGCTCAGACCAAGCACGTCAGCCTTGGACTCCAGGTAAGCCACGAGCTGCTGGTATTGCGCTCGAACGATAGACAGGTTTTTAGCAGACTCAGCCAGCTGGTGCGCCAGGTCAGCAAGAGCAACATCAGCAATACTGGGCGCTTCATTCTCGGCCACGAAAGCTCCTCCAGGGAATCAGAACAACACGGCAATGTTCGGCAAGGCTACGCAGCAGGCTTCAAATCATTGACATCCCTGCGGAGCTTTCGAAGCTCCTGTTCCTGCTCTCGACACACCTGCCACAAAAATCCCACAAAGTCCCGGATGTCGATGCCGAGACCACCCTCAATAGCAGGAGCATCCCTCACCAACTCAGGAAGAACAGCCTGCACATCCTCGGCAATCGGGAAAAAGTGCGGCTTGTGAATTGGCTCATCTAAAGCGTCAGATTCTACAATTTCATATACAGGAGCCTTGGTCTCCACATCCAAGACAGGCATTCCCTTTTGATCCCGCTTGGCAATACGCTGACGAACTTTACGTTTTGCGGGAACAGCTTCACCGGGAACACGCTCGTTCTTGTAATTCCACTGCTTAGACTCAACCGCCATAAGACCCTCGCGGGCGCTGGCAACATTTTCAAAAGAAATCTTCTTCTCGTTCTTCTTGGAACCACGACCCGAAGGCGCATTCCAATATGCAGCATATCCACCGCGCAAAACCGAGTAGTTTTCGTTTCCGTACAAAAACATCTCAGTGTTGGTAGAAAGAAGAATACCAACGTTACCCGAAATACCATGTAAGAACGGGCCTGAAGTGGAAGGACGAACAATCAATGTTCCCTGGCTGACAACAGCACCGCCAGAGGTGCGTCGAGAAAAACCGATAGTGCCGTTACCCGACACCTGCTGGCCTTCGAGGTTAACCTCACCACCCCAAATGTTCATGTCATCACCGAACGCAGAACACGCAGTACGCGTAACACCGTTCAACTGATTAGCAATAAACGCCTCACCCGGGTAGCAACCCACAGCTCCCAGTCGACCACTAATGGTCTGCGAACGAATGATGCAAGACGCCCCGCTACCAATACCAGCAGGCTCAGCAGAAATAGTGCAGTAGTTTGTATTGTCCTGGTAAAAACGAATAGCGTCAGGAGCAGAGCTGCCAGGGTTAATAACAATACGAGTTCCTGTAGAAGCTGTTGTCAGCTCTCCCATAAAGAACGCGCTACCGTTAGTGGAGTTCAAAAAGAATGTACGAACACCAGCCGCAGTAAACGCCTGCAAGCCAGTACCCGCCGTCATTTCCACCCGAGCGCCGGTGGCAGCAGCACCCGCGATGATTCGAGACGACAACACCAGGTCAGCCTGAAGCTTGTCCGCCGTGATCAGACGAGCCGTAAGGTTTGTAGTAGTAATTGTATCAGCGGCAATATTTGTACCAGTAATAGTAGCAGCGGCGATTTCAGTAGCAGTCAGAGTCGCTGTCGCAATCTTATCCGCAAGAATAGATCGCGCAGTAATTGCATTACCATTAATGGTGTTCGCCAGAATCTGATCACCATTGATTTGATTACCCTCAATGATGTTACCGACGATCCGGCCACCTTGGATATACGTACCGAAGATGCGGCCTGCAAAGAACGATGCTGACGTCAGCGAACCGCCCACGATGGCACCCGACACCGCCGTACCTAACGTGGGCGAGATGCGCGTGACGATGGTGTCCTGCGCACGCACAGACGCCGATTTGGCCTCCAGGCCCTCCCAAGAGCAGCCCGGCTCACCGCCCGCACAGAACGGCGTGGCGATCTCACGATCCGCCTCCACCTGCACACCGGACCACCAGATAGGTGACACCGTGATGCGATTCTGCCGAGCCTGATCTTTGGACGGGTTATGCAAGCGGACCTTGTCCATCACGCCGGTGCACTGCACCTGCACGCGGGTCCACTGATTCGGCACCACAGGCGTAGCCGACGATGTGCCGCGTCCGAGATTGAGCGTGGAGTCCCGGCCCTCGATCTGCACCCAGCACGCGACATCCGACCACACGTAGATCGACAGCAGGTTGTCGAGGGTGTCCGGGATCGGAACCGGGATCAGCGACGACGTCGAGATGCCAGGAGAGCCATCCCACTGGTAGCCCTCGGAGTCGCCGTCGAAGAATGCGCGGATCGCGGATGTCTGCTCATACAGCACATCCGAAACCTGCAACGTGTCAGTATTGTTGAGCGTCGGAGCATAAATCTCCAGCTTGGCCGTCACCGCATTCGAGGGTGCGACCTTCACCAGTCCGATCTGCATGACACGGTTGGCGAACAGCGAGAACAGCGACGACGAATCTGTCTGAATCACCTCGCTGGTGACGTCGAACCACACGATGCGCGCCTGAACGTACTGCGCCACCGACGCGCGGACCGAACACGAGAACGCCCACTGCGACAGCCCTGACACCGCGAGCGACGTCGCACGCATCGCAGCCGGGCCGGTGCTGGTCGCCTGCAGCTGCGCGGCGTGAGACTTCACAAAGCCGAGAACGGACTCACGAGTGAAGTTCTGGTACGCCACGGGGGACTGCGGAGTGCTAATAGTAAACGTGACATTGTCAATCCAGACAGTGTCAGATCCACCAGTAGTCGCAGCGTTCTTGATGTAAGTAAATGTAATGTTCTGACCCGGGACCACGGCGTACGCAGCGGACTGGGTCCACACCGCCGATGTACCGGACGCCTGCATCTGCTGTACACCATTGACGGCAAAACGGAAGAAGTCGTTGACCTCGGACGAGACGCGATACCAGAACTGCACCTGCGTGGCGTTGGCGGGCACCACGAACGTCGCCACCGAGGACGCGCTGTTACCGATGGTCGACGCCTTGAAACACCACGACCCGGACTGCGGAGTGGTGTTCACCCGCGTCCACGGACCGCTGATCGTGGTCACATATGTGGTGTCTTCAAAGTCCTCGGTCAGCGACGTGATAACCGGCGGAACAGGGTACAGCGGGGACGACTGCTCCCACCCCGACAGCGTGGTGTCGAGACCTGGGTTCGTGCTCTTGTTGTAGCGAGTGGCCGCAGGAGAGGTGCCCGTGCCGACCGTGTTCTTGAACGGCACATCGACATACGACGGAGCCGCAGGGTTCGGGTTGGTGCCACGGAATTTGACCGCGTACTCACCCGCAAAAACATGGCGCTGATCGTCGTATGCCTCACCCGCAACCGCCGTCTCACACTCGGAGCTTCCGATGAAGCCCGGGTTGAACGCGAGGTTGCGGGTGGCGCCAGCGATGAACTGAATGCCGTCCTGGGAATTCAAGCTCATGCGAGCGCCGTCGATGAGCGAGTCCAGCTGGAACTCACCGAGCGGGGACAAATAGCCGGTGCGCTCTCCGGTCAGTCCGAACAGCTCAATACCGTTCGCGGCATCGAACTCCAGGCGCTCACCCGTGTCACCGGTACGAAGGGTGAAGCCGCCAGGAGTGAACTCCGCCAACGGCGTGTTGAACGCGTTGTAGGAACGGATACCCGACGAGTCGATCTGGATGCGCTCATCGAGAATCTCAGAGACGTCGGTCGGGCCGAGGTAGATGTGTCCAGACGGGCCCATGAAGACCTCGTCCGCATTGAGCGTGCCCGAGACCAGCTTGCCGACACCCAGCGATGCGACCACCCGGTCGATGACCGAGCCGTCGGCCAGCGCGACCTCACCGACCGCTCCCGCAGCGATAGCCGCAGCCACCACAGCACCCGGGCTCAGCTCGGTCGAGGTGATCGACGCGTTCTTGATGTTGTAGCCGTAGACGGTCTCCGCCGCGATGTTGCCCACGCCAGGACCGTTCCCGCCGGTGATCGTGTCATACGCGATCTGGGTGCCGATGAGACCGGACGCCGCCGAGGTCACCACGCGATCGGTGCCAATGTACATCCGGTCCGACTCTGCCAACGAGCCGCGCAACACCGGACCACCGGTACCGAGCTGCAGCTCCGCCTTGTTGACGTCGGAGACGCCCTCCAGGATCACCCGGTTGGGGTGCGCCGGAAGGTCGGTGCGGATGTGGGCGGCGCCGCCGAGCTTTGCTGTGTAGCTCGACGGGAACACCGGCTCCGCCGCGAACGTGGCGATACCCGAGACACCCAGCGCCGAGAGCAGGAACGAATCTCCGGCGACCTGAACGCCCGCCAGGAAGTTGCCCTGGTTCGTAACCGTGAGCGCACCCTGGATGGCCAGAGAGCCCGCTGTGCCAGAGTTACCAGCCAGGGACGAGATCGATCCGCCGAACGTAGCGTTGCCAGAGCCGTCGACGGAGAACAGCAGCTGACCGTTGGTCTTCTCCGCGAGGATCGCTCCACCGCCACCACGCAGACGCAGCACCGTGTCATTGCCAGCGGTCTGCATAGACACAGCGGAAGCCGCAAGATCCGTACCGATAGACACATGCGTGCTGTCCACCCGGAACCGCTGCACGCCGTCTCGGAGAACGCGGAAAACATCGCCCGCATGATCGAAATCGACATCAAGCGTCAGAGCGGGAGATGCGGGAGAAGCTCCGTAAAGCTTCATCGACGTGATGGCATCGATGAAGTCCGCGAACTTCGACCCCGTCACCGCGCCAGCCGCCAGCTCCAGCTCGGTCACCGAATTCGACGCCAGCTCATCGGTGGTGACGGTGTTGAGCATGAGCTTCTCGCCGGGGATGGAGCGATCATCGATCGACCCGCCATCACCGCCACCGGTGGGCTCCGCCGACGCGACGAGCAGCGTGGTCTCTTCGTCGACCTTGATGTACGCCTTCTTCTCATCCGTGCGAATCCACAGCAGACCGAGATCCGGAGCTGCAGGGTCGGATGAGAACCGAGGATTCAACGGCGTGCGCTGCGCGCCGGACTTCGCCAGCGACATGAGCCGCTTGATGGACTCAGCCTGCGGATCAATCATGTTGTACTCACTGACGTGTCATCCAGCTTGGACTCGAAGTCAATCTTGACGGTCTCCGCGCCCGGCGAATCCGCCGAACCGTTGGGAACCGACACGGTGATCTTTTCAACGCTGAAGTCACCATCTACGTGCACATAGCCGTCGTCGATCGAAACGTGACACTGATGCCCGGGGCGGAGCACACCGAGCACGGGATCGCTTCCCGCCTGCATGGTCACCGACGGCTGCGACGGCGAACCCGACAGCCGCTTGAGCTGGTTCACCGCCAGGTTGAGCACTCCCTCGTCACCGAGCAGCTCGCGGTTCTCGATGGACGACTCGATGCGCGGCTGTCGGGCCAGTGCGTCATCATTTTGAGCGGTGCGGCGCAGCATGGCCTCGTTGTCGAAGCCGCCGAAACCATCGACGAAGTTCGGGGACGGAGACAGCGGAGTCCAGTCGTAGTCATCGACGTTGCCTCCATAAATGAGCCGATGCGGTGTCGGAATCGGGTGCACCGCGTCGATGACCAGCCGGAAGCCGAGAACGTTGCCCGGCTGCCACTCACCCTCGATGCGGAAAGAGAACGCCGGGTTCATCTTCAGCAGCGTCTCGGCGGTCTCCACCACGCCCTTGTTCTCCCACCACGGGACCTTGTAGGACTGTGGCGGGCCGCCGACGGTCTCAGAGCCGATGGACACGCCCAGATCCCCCGCCGGACCCATCTGCGCGTATGTCAAAAGATTGCGGAGCATGAAACCGCGATCCTGGTTGATCCAGTCGAGAGTCTGTCGCACCCGGCGATGCCCGAAGATCGACCAGACCTCCTGCGCTACGACATTCAGATTCTTGCCCGAACGCGTGGGCTGCCACAGGAACCCGCACCAGAACGGCTTGCCCAGCCGCTCAACCACCAGGTAGGTCTCCTGCGCCTTGAGGTAGCGCGTATTCGGATCATAAAGATCTAAAGTAGCACCGAACTCGCCTGCGACATTGTTCTGAAACGTGTACCCAACGTCAGCAAACTTGAACTCATGTGTGATACGACGAGACGCAAAATCGACCGCGAGATACCGCGTTCCCCGGCTGCGGTTCTGCGCAGCCACACGTACGGCATACGGATCGTCAATAATCGTAGAATCTGGCATTAGATGCTCTCTACTCAGCTCAGGTGGGCTGCTCGTAAACTCGAATTTCGTGAGTCACTACACTCTGCTGGGTCTCAAAAGTCATTGCAGTAGTCTGAGAACCCACACGCTGCACCTGCAGCTGAGAGAATGGCGTAGTCAATGCAGGAAGAACGTATTCTCCGCTGACCAAGTAGTTGAACATTCCTGCGCTGTAAAGCTTCTGCGGAAACGGAACAGTCTTGCACTGATCGTCTCCCGACGAGTTGCCCAGAATGGCCCGCATCAACGCTTCACCGGCTGCGAGAATGCGCGCGGTCGAACTGATCTTGTGGTGGCAACGGTGACCACCGTGACGCGCCCAGAACGGCCAGTTGGGAAGAAAGAACCCATTAATGTTGATGTAAGTGTTCTGATTTACAACAACAGTGGTGTTCTGAACAATAGTAATCTGATTGACATACTCCCGAGGCTTTACCATCTCCCGACGATCCGTGATCTTCGAAGGAGAGGACGCGTTCGGATTGATCACAATGTCCGAGAGCAGCATCGAGCGATCCGGAAGGGCGGGCAACGGTGGGTTGTTGCTGGCCGAGTTCGCTCCAGGGACAACCTCGATGTTGAAAGAATTATCGCCGTCGCCGGATACCAGGGACGCATCGCGAACCCGGGCGATGATTGCGTCACGTCGGTACTGAGTAGAAGACGCGGTACCGAGGTTGAGAACAGTGTCTTCATCCTGCGTACAGTGATAGCTGCCGTTGAAAGACACGTCCGAGTAGATGACGCCGCGACCAGGACCGATCGTCACACTCATCGGCGTAGCACCGCCGCCAGTAGTGGTCCGGAACGAATCAGGCGTGACGATTCCGGTGGCCCCGGCGCCCCACTGATCCTCGATCTGCAGGCGATCGGTGACCGCGTCGACGCCCACGGCCTGGGCGTATGCAAAACGCGCAGTCATGTCAAATCCTTCCGATCACAGGTACGCAGGCTCCCAGCGCCACACGACATAGCCCGACTCCGAATAGCCTTCGTGCGAGAACTGCAGTCGCTGGTAACCCGGGCGGGCATGCAGCCAGTCCGTAGTGCGGTCCAACCACCAGTACCGAGAACCCGTGCCGACCAGCTCAACTGTTCGCTCAGTGAAATCAATGCGGATAACGTCATCAGCAGACAAGTCAATATCGTTAATGAGACGGAAACGCTCATTGGTGTCCATGTTGAAAAGAACTGGATTCACCAGATCTCCATGAAGCTCCGCTACCAGCCGAGCCTCATGTGTTCCGTCATTGAAAAGCGTGAAGATTCCGGTCGAGCCGAAGTTTCCGTACTCCAGCCGATACGTACGCGGGTAGCGCCGAAGCCCACCGGGGGTCCGCACGATCACCGGATCCGAATGCTGCTCTTCAGCACGCCAGAACGGATCGTTCATCATCAGATCGACGGTGAACGTCGCGCGCATAGGACCCGTAGGGTTCAGGTCCATCTGCGACATGGGCTCGACCCACGTCCGCATCTTCATGATTCCGTAGCGCGTCGGAACACGGCGGATCAACATGATCTGCCTGTCCCACACCGCAAAAAGCTGCTTCAGCTTGTTGTAGTGCTCCCAGAACTGAGTGCGCAAGTAAATGTCCTCGGGAATGTCTCCATTCACCGTGGTGCCCTGCACCCACATCGCCAGCGACAGCTGCTTCTGGTCCGGAGTCTTAGGGATCCAACGCCGACCCGGGCGCGACGAGATACGGATGTTCTCGGTGTCAGCCACCGGGATGCCCTCGCGACCTGCCAGCGTGGAGATGTTGAACGCCAGCGTGGCAAGCGAGACCGGAGAGTCGTAGACCCACTCTCCACGGACCAGGCGGCCGGGATCGACTTCCCAATACTCCTTAGTGGTGTAAAGGAGATGGCCGTCATCGTCGTAGCCGAACTGCTCCGAGTCCTCGGAGTAGACCTGACGGTCCGAACCCGGAAGGGGCTCGGCAGGCAGCACAGACACGCCCGTGAACGCCGTGAGGCCCAGATCCGGCATGGTCGCGGTGATCGCCGCCGATCCCTCGCCCACGGCCGTCACGAGACCCGAGGAATTGACCGTCGCGACCGACGGATCCGAGGTCGACCAGATCACGCTCACCGGAGATGCCGTAGCACCGCTGGAGTACTGGATCGTCGCGTACATCTGCTGCGTGACGAGCGCGTGCTGGACCAGAGTCAGAACACCCTGGCGAGGCTCAACGTAGGTCGATGTGATGACCTCGCCGAACTCTTCATCCAGCGACATCCAGTGCTGATGAATCCGGCCGTCATCGAGGTCGCGCGGGTAGACCGCGACCTCATCGAGGGTGGCTGCTACGTCATTGTTGGGAGCGAATACCAGAGCGCCGGACCCGACACCATCATAGTTCGTGTCCGCAAAAGCAAGAATGTCCTCACCATCAACGTAAATGGTAAGAAGGCCATCGTTGTACGTAAAAGCGTAGTGATGCCACTGGTTATCCTGCCACGGCGCATTGACCTGAGCACCCGTGGAAGAACCGACCGGCATAAACCCGATCTGCGTCGTCCCGACCGTCGCGATCTTCCACTTATCCGTGGCGAACAGCGTGCCGCCAGTATCGGTGTCAAAACGCGCGAGGAACTCAAAGGTCCACTGGCCGAGCCCTACGGTGCCCAAATCCCAGGCGCCGTTGCCACCAACCACCGTGGCCGACCCGGCGGCAGCGAACTGCGACGCACCATCCCCGTCTTCCGGCCGAGACGTCACATTGTAAGTAACACCCGACGCGGAATAGTCGCCTCGGTAGATACCGTTTTCATCGACCATGTAACGGCGAGTGAATGTAGTATCCATACGAGACTGCGACTTGCCTACAGTTCCCAACCACACACAGTTGGCCGAGCCACCATCGAAATACGTCCCCAGCGTCGACGTCGCCTCGTAATGGACTCCGTCAACCTCCAGGCGATCAGTATTGGTAAGTGACTCCACCACCGCGAGCGCGCGCAGCTTCACGCCGTTCGCCGGAACCGTGTGCACCTGCGAGACCCGGGTCCAGGTATTCGCGGGGATAGAGATCGGTGTGCCGACCACCAGGCCGACCACGGAATCGTTGGAGCGCAGCGACTCCACGTTCACCGAGACGGTCTGCGCGCGGTTGACCCGAACCCAGTAGGACACCACGTACGACGTGCCCGCTGTAGCAGCGGTTGTCGGCATCGTGATCCACGACTTGAAAGACCAGTTCGCAGTTGCTGTCGCACGGTAATACGACGAGCCCTGCTGACCGCCGCTGGTCTGCCTGGATCCAGCGAAAGCCGCGTTATTGAGCGAGCTGCCATACCGCTGCGTGCTGTAACCCGTGGTGTCAACCTCGACCGACGGGTTGGGACACAGGTTGAACCGCGAAATGACTTCGTCGAACGGTGCATCCGACATGCGCCAGTACGCCAGCGGGCCGTCCAGCAGGATCTCGGTGTAGAGGCTCACGAGAACACCCCTGCGAAGTTCAGCTTCTGCATTGTGCCCTCGAACGAATCAGTAGAACGTTGCGGGGCTGGGTTCGTGATCTGAACAGCGCCCTCGGAGAACACCACAGACTTACTATTCGTGTCGCCCGACGATGCCGAAGAAATAGCCTTGGCAAGCTTCTCCTGAACCGCACGCCCGATACGCGGACGCGACAGCGACGGAGAGCCGACAAAGCTGAACAGATCCGCTGCATCCAGCACCGGCCCGCCGTTGGCGAAGTGCTGCATCGGATTGTCGTTCAGCTCATGCAGAGCCTGCACGCCGATCTTGCGGACTGCGTCTTTGCGCAGCACAAACTCGCCCGGAGTAAGCATTGCCGGGACAGTGTCACCCACCCCGGTACCCGGGACACGGCCACCGCGAGCGAACGGAAGACCGCGCTTGTAGGCGTCCATGTTGGAGAGGAACTTGTCCTTGTTCGGCGACGGAAGCTGCGCGATCTGCGCCGCCACCTGAGCGTTCTCCATCATGGTGAAGATGTCCTTGGTATCGATCTTTGTCGCCGTCGATACCTCACGCACACCGAGCCCTGCAGTCTTGCGCAGCGCACCGATGACGGTCAGCGCGTTCTCCAAATTCGCGCCGATGACGTTCTTGGACTCTTCCAGGATCTTCTCGACCTTGGCCGCGTTCCCCGGAGACTTGACCGCCTCGCGAGACAGCGCCAGGCCGCCACCGTCGGTGGTGCCCGTGCCGAGCCCCATCTTCGCGAGCGCGATAGCCAGATCGTCGTAGCCCCAACCCGAAAGCTTCAGGAGGTTGGACTCGAACTCCTTGGTCTGCGCGGTGCTCTCAGCGATGCCCTTGGACCAGCTGTCCAGCGTCATCGGGGTGGTCGTGCCATCGCCGGTAGCCGGGGCGGTGGGATCCGGAGTCGGCGCAGGTGTGGTGGTGTCCGGTGTAGCACCCTTCTTCGGGTACGACAGCCAGGCGCCCGTGAAGATCTTGCCGGGGTCCTTGATGTTGTTGATTCGAGCCAGCTCCGAGACCGTGGTCTCAAACCGCCGCGCGAGCGACCAGAGCGTGTCTCCGCGCTGAATCTGATAACGACCCATGTCGCCGGTGGTCGACTTCGCAGCCGCAGCAGGCGTAGGCGTGCGCGGCATGTTCAACCACTGACCGGTCAGAACCTTGTTGACGTTGGCGATCTTGTTAAGACGCTTCAGCTCATCAACAGTGGTTCCATACGCGCGAGCAATGCCCGACAGCGAGTCGCCGCGCTTGATCTGGTAGGCCAGGCCGTTGTTACGCTGCACGACGCCGCCGAGCGCCATGTACTGCGCCGCGTTGTCGGAGAACGCACCCGGGCGCATGGCGTTGAGGGCCGCGAGGTTCTGCGGGCCAAGCGACTCCGCCGCCGGGCGCGAGAGCACATACTCGCCAGGGGTGAGCATGGCAGGCTCGGTGTCGCCGTTGCCACGTCCAGGGACGTAACCGCCCTTGGCATACCAGTGCGGGGAACGACTCGACCACATGCGGTACGCGGTGATCGGGTCGCCGTACTTGCCCTTGATGTAGTTCAGACCCCACTCGGCCTGACCCGCAGCTGTCGGCTCAACAGGTCCGTGGGTTCCGGTCAGCTTCTGGAACAGACCGCGCGCCGAGGACGTCGGGTTCGCCGCGTTCGGATTCCAGCTCGACTCACCCTGGACCAGAGCAGCCAGCGCATCCCACTGCGGGCCCTCGCCCCAGCCGTAGCGAGCCGCTACCGCCTTGACCGCAGCGATGACATCCGGAGACCCGGAGACGGCGCCCGCCAGCGGTCCGGCCATAGCGGTGGCCGCCATGACCTTGGCGAGGGCGGCCTCCTTGACCTTGTCCGCGCCCTGCTGAGCGATATCCGCCAACTGCTGTCCGTGCGGGCTCGGGTTACCCGCACGGAAGTCAGAAATCATCTTGTTGGCTTTGTCAAACTCTGCATTGACAATTGGTGTCGGATCGAACGCTACGCCGCCAACACCGCCAGAAACGAACGTACCGCCCACCTGCGGCAGTGAGTACTGCGCGGAGAACATGCCATCATTCGCGCCACGAGCACCTGGACCCATGATTACCGCAGGCGGCGTGGACTCAACATTGATTCCACCGAGCGTGCCCGCCATGTGCGAGCCCGGCAGAACACCGATTGAGAACGCCGACGACAGTCCAGGAACAAATCCTGCCGTAGCTCCACCCGCGAACGATGACGTGGTGTAGCGACGAACGTAAGGGTTACCCGTGGTCAAAGCACCATGGATAGCGCTCATGAAGCCCGAACAGTCGTAGCTGCCCGGTCCGGTAGCACCCCAGACGTACGGCTTGCCTACCTGAGAACGTGCAAACGCCAGACCGGCCTCGACCGGGCCACCCTCGGCCATGTGTGCCCAGCCCGGACCACCCGGATCCCCGCCCTGATCCATCTCTTGCATCGAACGGGTGTCGCCGCGACGCACTGCCTTGTGCCACGCATCAACGGCGCCCTGGCCGCCGAGCCGGTTAACAGCACGCTTGGAGAGCATGTACTCACCAGGCATACCCATAATCGGAATGCTGTCCTTGTTTGCTTCTCCGCCCTTCAGCGGACCACCCTTGGCAAACCCAGGAACAACATCCGGAACATGCTTGTTCAGCGTAAACTGCGTGTCAAGCGCATTCCACGCAGCAATAATACCCTTGTTGAATGGGCCCTCAATAACAGCCCTGACAGGAACCGAAGCCGATTCCTGCATAGTAGCCATCTGAGTCTTAAACCACGCAGCAGTGTTACCCACCGACGTGTCAGTTGCGGTCAATCCAGCGCGCACCGCAGTCAACGCGGTATCAGCGCGAGTCTTGAAGTCTTCCGTCGACACCGACATTGCGGTTGTCGATGCCGCAGTGTGGGTCTGCGTCGTAGTCAGGTCCGTACGCAGCGGGAGCAACCCGGCGGTACGCACAGCCAACGTGGCCGCGTTCGACAGATCGCGATGCAGATTCATCGCGTTGGTCATTGCGGTCGTAGTGGTCTGCTCATGCACCTGAGTGGTGGTCAGGTCCGTACGAAGCGGGAGCAGCCCGGCAGTACGGATATTGAGCAGCGAAGTGTTCGCGGCAAGATCGTGCGTCTGCATCGCCAGCGTCATTGCCTGCGTCACAGCGTCTGTAGTGGTCTGCGTTGTAGTCAGGTCCGTACGCAGCGGGAGCAACCCGGTTGCCCGGAGATCCGCGAGCGCAGCGTTACCAGCGACGTGCGTCGCCTCGATCGCGGCAGAGATTGCCGTGCCCACCGTCTGCGACGTGAGCGAAGTCAGATCGAGGTCGGTACGCAGCGGCGCCAGGCCGCCGGTGGAGATCTGCTGCAGCGCCGGGAACGCCTTGGCTGTCAGCTCCGTAGCCATGGCGGTAGCCGCCACGGTGAAGGTGTTCAGCGCAGCGGCCGACTCCGCGATGGCAGCAGCATCGATCGGGGCAGGAGCCTCTGGTGCGTTGGTAGCGCCTACACCTGTCGATGCAGAAGCCTGTGCGACCGGACGCCTGCGGCCAACGATGCCTCCGCCTGCGTAAGCACCCGCACCGGTGGAACTGTTCCGGTTGGGCGAACGTCCAGAAGCTTCTCGGTTGGCCCGGAGAATGTTCTTGGCGCCGATCTTCTTGACCAACTCAGGAACGAGAACAGCTTCACCCGGAGAGAGAGTCGCCGGAACAGTATCCTTGCCTGGAGCGTATCCAGGGACAATACCTCCACCCGCAAAATCATTCTTCAGGCGCGAATAATCCTCGCTAGTTGCCTGACCTGCGTCGAACCGCATGCGAATCTCAGCAAGATCCTGAATCTTCTTAAGCTGAGACTCAACTTCACGAAGACGTGCGATTGTTTCTGGAGCGTTGTCAGAAAGCTTGATCTCTTTGCCACCAGGCAAAGTGATGACAGCGTGACCTGTCTCGTCAATACGGACCTTGGCGCCAGCAGCGGCGAACGCCGTACCGTCCATGCCCGTAATGATCTTCTGCAGAGCTTCCGGCAACGGACCCTTATACGTCCCCGCAAGCTCCAGCGCAGCCGTAGACTGACCACGCAGCGCAGCAGTGTCAAGATCTGTCTCACCGCGCAGCTTAGCCGCAGCAACTTCGGCGGTGCCAGCAGTTGTAATGTAGTTAAGAATGTCTTGCTGAAGTGCATTGCTGGCAGCTTGTGCTTCAGCACTTGCCGCACCATTAGCAGCTACAGCATCATTATACGCCTTTTGCGACTCTTTAACACTGTCCAAAGACTGCTTTTTAGCAAGATCTCCGTTGAGAGAAGCCAAAAGCATATCATTATGATTGCGAGAAGCTTCAGTAGCCTTCTGCTGCTCAATAGTTACACCATTAAGAGCAGCTCGAACACCAAGCGCTTCGTACTGCTCACGAACGAATCCCTCACGAAGCTTATCAATCTCCGCAAGCAACTCACGAGCACCCTGCCCAGTAGCGTTATATTCTTTATTCCATGTCTCAATGTAGGTGCCTCCCTGAGCACCTCCCGAAACGTACCCACTCCTCGCCATGTAAGAGTTAGCTTCAGCGACATCGAGCAATCGCTGACGCAACGTATCCAGAGACTGCCCACCACTAGTGATAGCAGTAGTAACCTGCTCCTGACCAATCTTAAAGTCTTTAAGACCGTCAGTTACCAGTCGTCCAGAACGCGCCATAGTCTGATCAGAAACAGACTTAGCTACAGACTTACGAATTGATTCGTCAATGACGCCATTAGAAGAATCAATAGCAGAACGATAATTAGCAATTGCTTGATTGTTCTGCTCAATAGCATTGCGAGAATTAGCCGTCGCCGACCGAAACAGCGCAAAAAGCCCAATAGCACCGAGCATGGCAACCATGAACGGGCCACCAAGAGCACCCGACAAGCCGCCTAACACCTTGCTGAAACCACCCGCAGCTGCACCAGCCGTGCCAGCAGCTCCCGCGAGCGCGCCTGCTCCACGAGCACCATTCGTTGCAGCCGTGGCGTACGACGTCATTCCGCCAGCCGCACCAGCCGCCAGCGTTCCCGAGCTACGCACCGCAGAACCCGCGCCAGTTGCTGCGGTGGCGTACGACGTCATACGACGCTCAGAATCCGCAGCCGCAGTCCCAACAGCACGAATGTTGGTAGCCGCTGCCGTAGCAGCAGCGCCCACCCCACCAGTCATTGCGCGACCGGTGTTGTTTGCCGCAGTAGTAGCGTTGTTCAGCGAACTCGACGCAGAAGCGGCACTTGTCTCAACCGGCTTGAATACGCCGGTGAGCTTCGATGTCATCGAGCCAAACGCCGAGGACACCTTGCCCGCTGCGTTCGATGCAGCTGTAGCCGCTCCACCGAACGCAGTAGTAGCAGTCTTGGCAACAGGCGCAAACGCGCCCGAGACCGCCGCTCCCACCTTCGAGAACGCGGAACCGATCTTCGAGCCGGACGACGTCGCGGTCGATGCTGCACTGCTTGTTGCTGCAGCGGCTGCCGATGCCGCAGAACCGACTCCACGCAGCCCGGCAGACGCCGAATTGGCTCCAGCGCCGATCTTAGAAGATGCGGAGGCGACACCTGCAGCAGACTGCGAGAGCCCGGATGCAGACTTCCCAGCGGCTTGCGCGGCCGAACTCAGGCCGGAGACCGACTTCGTGGAACCCGCAGCAGACGTTCCCACACGCGAGAGCGAACTGGACGCTCCCGTAGCGGTCTGTCCGAACGCGCCGGTAGCCCTCGCAGCCGCCTGCGTGGCCGCGCTGTAGCCCGCCATCGCCTTGGTGGCAGCCGACAGGTTCGACGTGTTGATCGGCTTCGGAGCAGCAGGAGCGGGAGCCGCCGTCGAACCGACACCGCGCGAGCCAGGAACATTGCCCGCTGGGCGTGTCTGGGCACCGCTCTGGTTGGTCACCTGACCGGCGTTGCGGCCCGTCAGAGCAACAGACTCGCCAGCCTTGAGGCGAATCGGAGCTGGCTTGGCGCCCGGTGCAGGGAGAGTCTGCGCGGGACGGCTTGGGTGGTTGAGATTGGTCTTGGCCGGGGTCGACGCCGACGGAGTGGCCGATCCGACCACCCGGACAGGCAAAGGCTTCGCCGGTGTAGCCAGCGGACGGGCACCAGCGGACGGACCCGGAGGCAAGGCCAACGGAGCACGACGCGCCGCTGAAGCACCCGCTGCAGTCTGACGCGCGCCAGTCGTTCCCGGAGTGATCGGAGGAACCCGACCGCCCGGAGGCGTCGCCACCGGAGATGGGACACGAGAAACAACCCCACCAGGCCCCGCTACAAACGAAGCTCGCGTAGGCGGCACAACATTGCCCGCACCAGGACCAGCGGTGAACTTGTACGGGTTACCCGCAGGAAGGGCGCGCGTGGTGCCCGGAGGCAGGGCACGGACCGTGCTCGGCTGTGTAACCGTGGGGGAGAATCGAGAAGTAGGAACAGCGCTGCCCGCGCGGTTGACCACCGGTGTGCCGACCGCCGACGCGCCCGCACGGAACAGACCGCCCACAGCCTGACCAGCACGAGCGGTACCGGTCACCGGCTTGGTGTCCGCCGCCTTGCGTCCCGCCGTGAAACCACTGCCGAACGTCGATGCCGTCCTGGGCTGGTTGGCAGCAGCAGCCGCGCGGGCCGCCGATCCGCCCAGCGCCGCGTTGAGCTTGGAGGCACCCGGCAGGAACGCCATGACCTTGCCAAGCGCAGCGAACGCGATCGTCGCACCCTTGGCAGCCAGCATCATGCTGACCAGGAACGACACGATCGGAATCGACGTCAGGAAGTCGAGCAGCTCGACTGCCTTGCCGATGATCGAGACAAACGCGCTCAGGCCACCGCCAGACCCATTCTCGGAGAGGTTCGAGAAGAAGTCCATGAGGTTCGAGAGCAGCTCGATGATCTGCGGACCGAGCTTGTCGAACGCCGCACCGATGGCTTTGAACATGCGCTCCAGCGCAGGCCCCATGGTGTCGCGAATGGACAGCAACATCTTCGTTACTGTCTCACTAGCGCCCATATCAATGAACGCCTTGGCAATATCGCCAAGAATGCCCATTGTCAACTCAAGGTTGGGCTTAACCTTCTTGAAGTACTCCGCCATGGCATTTTTGCCCTCGGCGGTGCCCATCCATTTCCGCGTCTCAGCGGTGAGCTTCTCGAAGTCCTCCAGGATCCCGGTACCCGTCGGATCACCGGCCTTGAAGACCTCCTTGATGATGCCGCCGACGTTGAAAATGATCTTGCCGAGAAGCTCCAGGCGCGCGCGGACCTTCTCGAAGTACTTGACCAGCGACTCATCGCCACGGCCGATCTCAGCTTCCTTCTTGTAATACTCAGAAAGCTGCAGTACAAGGTCGCCAATCCACTGCGCGAGCGGCTCGGCGGCAACACCGACGTCTTCCAGCGCGGAAGCAAAGTTGATGAACGCCTGACCGAACTTGTCGATCAGCGCCGGGCCGCCGCCGGTACCGAAGCGCTTAAGATCCTCTTCCCAGCTCTTGACCTCTTCAGCCAGCTTGAAGCCGAGGTTGCCGAGCACCTCGCCGAACGCCTTGACCGCCGGTGTGGCGACCGTGTCCAGCATCGGGATGAGAAGCTGCAGACCCTTGATCAGGCCCGGGAACATCGCGGTCTGCGCGGTGCGGCTCAGCTCGTCGAACTTCGGGGTCAGATTGCGGAGGATCTCCACCATCTGACGGCCCTCAGGTGAGAGCTTCGCAAGCGCAGCCGCAAGCTTGTTCGCCGCAGCCGACGCTCCACCCGACGACTTCGTCGCCTGATCTTGGGCCTCGGCGAGGCGCTGCATGGCGTCGGAGACACGCTCAGCCGCATCACGCTGACGCTTGGCCGAGTCTGTCTTCGCTTCCGCGAGATTGCGCTCCGCATCCGCAACCGACTGCGCAGAATCGCGCTGCTGCTTGGCCTGGGCCTGCTGGGCATCTCCGAGCGAGCGCGCCGCGCTCTGCTGGGCCTCCATCGCGGACTTGAGGGAATCCTGCGCCGAGACAACGCCCGGCATCCCCTCGACGCCGCCCTGCTGGGCCTCGTTGAGATCCGCCTGATCACGCGCAGCCTGGCGCGCTACATCGTTGATCCGGTCCTGGGCCTCAGCGACCCGCAACGCCGCTTCACGACGATCCAGCGACGACGCCGTGGCATCAGCGTTGACCTCAGCCAAACGCTCCTGAGCCCGGAGCAGGCTGATCTCCGCGCCCTCCTGGGTGAGCGCGCTGTCGTGAACCCGATCGGAGAGATCCTCCAAGTCGCGAATCGCCTGACGGCGCGCGTCGTGAAGATCCTCTTCCGCCCGGAGAACGTCTTCGTTGGCCCGGATCAGATCGCGGTTGGCGTCCTCGACACGGCGCGCCGCCTGCACAGCACCCTCGGCTGCGTCCTCGCGCGCACGCTCCACCGCACGTTGGGCATCAGCGACCTGTCGAGCGCCAGCAACCTCAGCGTCCTGCTGACCCTGAACGGCATCACGGACACCACGCTGGGCCGCGCCGATCGCCTTCGCTGCCGCCACCCGCTGCGCCGCAGCAGACGTAGCACCCGAAGCAGCCTGCTGATCCACAGCCTTGTACGCCGCGAGCGCATCACCGACACCACGGAACGCCGATGCGATCGTGCCGACCGCTCCCGCCGCAGCGACGGCCATGGGGCCCAGAGCGGCGATGGCGTTCACCGCAGGACCAGCAGCCCCGACGATCGCCACAAGCCCGGAGACAAGCGATGAGAGCGCTCCTACGAGCAGCTGCACACCGGGGACCACGGCGGCGAAACCGAGCCCGAGCAGGATCGTCCGCAGACCGGCACCCGCAACACCCGTGCCGTTGAGCGTGGCCCGCAGCGGACTCATCACGCTGGCGAGCTGGCGGGCTCCGTTGGAGGAATCCCGCGACGACGATCCGACACCGCGCAGCGACGAGGACAGCCGGTTCGCCGAGCTGTCACCCTCGCGCATCGCAGAGTTGCTGTCGCGCACCGAGCTGGCGTTTGACCGGTTGGCCGACGCCGCGCTCGATGCCGCCGGGCCGACCCGGAGCAGCGACGCGATCAACCCATCCTGATCGCTAGCTGCCGAGCGCGCCGCCGTGCCCGACTCACGGTAAGACGACGAAGACGCCGACACCGAGTTGCGCGCGTTCGCCGCAGACGGTGTCAGACGGTCGAGCGCAGCTTTGAGCGCGTCATGGTCTACCGCCGACTGCTTGGCAGCGGTTCCCGACTCGCCGTGCGCGGTCGCCAAGTTTCGATGCGAGCTGACAGATTGATCCGCCGCGTCGCGCGACCTGTCAAGGGAATCCGCGTGATCTTTGGCTGAAGCCGCAGCCTTGTCGTCGGCTTCAGCGACCTTGCGGATCGACTCGGTGAGCTTGTCGATGACCGACGACTTGTCGCGAGCCGCGTTGCGCTCATCCGAGAGCGACTTCGCATGCTGCTGCGCCGACTTGGTCGCGCGCTCTTCCTGATCGGCCAACCCGCGCATCGATGTCGCCAGCGAGCCGACCTCGCCCTTGGCCGCAGACGCGCGATCCCGGAGGCGATCCTGCTCCGTCGCCAGCGACCCGGCGGACTTGCGGGCCCGCTCCTGGGTATCCGCCAGCCGAGCCATGGACTTCTCCAGCTGCGACGTAGCAGCTGTGCCCTTACCCAGCTTGGACTGCGCCGCAGCCAGCGAGTTGGTCTCGGTACGAAGATTCTTCTGCGCGGTTGTTGTCTTTTCCAGCGCAGAATTAAACTTATCAAAATCGCCGGTCTTACCAGACTGACGCTGAAGCTTCTCAATCTCCGCGCGAGTCTTCTTGACCTCGCGGTTAAGGGAGGCGAAATCGGCGACCGCCCGGAATACCGCAGTACTCGTAGGAGCCACCGATTTCCCCGTTCCTTACTCTTTTGGCTTAGGAGGAAGAATCATCCGTCCACCAAAGATTGCAGTGAGCTTCTCGAAGCTCCCCGCCTTGGGATCCGCCGAACTACCGACAGATTCCTCGTACGGGGCGTTGCCATTCTGTTTTGCTTTCTCCTCGGCAATGAGGTGATCAGCAGTGGGCTCTTTCGATTTACGCTTGTTAGACATAATCGAAAGCTCTGCTGCCGCCTTGCTCAGCTCCTTAGCTCCATCACTAGACATCGAAAGATTCGCTAAAAAGAATGCCAGCATCTTGGTCTGCCACTCGATGTAGGTACGTTCTCGATAATCTGTAAGTGACTTTCGCTCGTTGATCGTCTCTACAATCTGCCTCAGTCGGCAGATTCGGAGGTCGAGGACTTCTTCGTCTTTCCAGCCGTACTCCGACGAGACGAGGTCTGCGGCTCGGGCGTAACTACCGACAATTCTGGGGTCGGCGAACCGGACTCCGGCTGGGAGTTCGAAGTCTGCGAGTTTGTCAATTGGCCGGTCTTCGTCATCATCGTGAAGGCCGCGCTCAGTCGTTTTCCCAGGGCCGCCAGGTCATTCTTCTCGCGCATGATGACGGCCTCGATGATCGAGATCGCGTCCTCAGGCTCGGGGTTGAACAGCTCCTCGGACAGCTTGCGACGCAGATCGTCGTTCGTCTCACGCTGCTTCTTGTCCGCACCCGGGGTCAGGCCATCGGGCTCGACCACCGACATGATGAACTCGACGGCCTCATCCTCTGCCTCGGGCAGCGCGATGAGCGCGATGGCGAGCAGCTGCGTACCGAACGCCTCCGCCCGCTCCTCATCACCGGAGATCGACATGGCCTCGCGCAACATCGGGATGTACGCGGCACCACCACGGGTGATGATGCGCAGCAGCCGGAACAGCTGGCGCAGCTTCAGCCGCTGAATCTCCACCTTGGAACCGGAGACAAGCTCAATCAGCTTGCCCTCCGGGTCCAGACGGTCGGTCTCAGAGTTCGGTAACGACACAGGTGCTCCTTGGCATCAGAAAACGACTAACAGGGATCAGGTGACCGGCGAGTTCACCAGACGACCGATGGCCTTCTCGGGCAGAGGGTCGCCCTGCTCATCGACCGGGGACACAACCGCACGACCGGAGTAGTTCAGGACGAGACCGTCCTTGTAGGTCGGACCGTCGAAGCTGATCGGCATGAACTGCACGCGGAACAGCACGATGTCCATCGTCCGCACCGCACCGGCCGAGTCCTTCGACGGAATGCGGATCAGAACCGGGCGCGGGGCCTGGTTCAGCGAGGACTGGGTCCACAGCGGCATGCTCCACTCGTCACCGGTGGAGGTGACAGGGGCTCCGGTCAGCAGCGAAATCACGTTGAACGGGACGTAGCCCGAGCTGATCGTGACCTCGGCGTAGTTGAACCAGAACCAGTTCGACAGCACCGCGTCATCACCGGTGTTGTCGTAGCTGTCAGAGTCAACCGACACAGAGCCTTCACGAACACCGTAGATGTCCGCAAGCTCCGCACCAGTCTGACCATTCAAAATTGCTGCATGGCTGACCGAAAATGCTTCAAAGATCCCGGTTGCGGGCATCAAAGATTCCCTTCATAAAATCCCGGGGCATCTCCGTGCTTCGTGGGATCGCTTCACTGGCTACGGGAATCTTCGGCTGCCTCTACTCGGCAGAACCGCGCGCAGCCTTCCGGCGAGAAGCCGCGTAAAGACGGTTACACTCTCTGCAAGTGCCATTCTTAGACAAAGAGTTCTCTAAATCCAAAAAATGTCCGTCTTCGCATACAATTCTGTCCAAGCCCTGCTGATAGCAAATTTCAGCACGACGAACAAAAAAAGTATCACGAGACTTAATTACCTTGTCTCGCTCACACTGCTTGCACACAGCAGTGCCATTCTCATTAATTCGAATACCAACTTCCGCAAGCACGTGTCCATGATTACAAGTCTCACGCTTGGTCAGCGACAACTTCACCCGGCCACGCCGAGCACTCTCTTCAGACGTGGTCCCATCCAGGTGCGCGGGATTCACGCACCGACGAATACCGCAAATGTCATTGAGATGGTCCACCACCTCACCCTCCTCAAGAGGGCGGTTGTAGAACTCGAAACTCCAGCGGTGCGCGCCGACCGTCTTGTACTTGCCGTCGACCTTGACCGAAAACCTGCCGTAACCCTGATGCGTCAGGTGACCGGTCCAATACCAATGGCCGTCGCGGTCCTTCTCCACCCGGCGAAGGAACTTGGTCTCCAGGTCTTCATTACGCGGCCCGTACTCACGGCGGGGAACATGCTCGTACGCCACGGGCACCGCGTAGATGATCACCGAACCACGGGGAGTGCGGGCGACCTCCAGACGCGGAGACTTCAAGCCCGGCTCGGTGATCTGCTTGCGGCGCCCGTCCTCGTAGAAACGACGCGGCCTGGTCGGGATCCCCATCTGACGAATCAGAACGTCGCGCAGCGGGACGCCAGCGATCTCAATCAACTTACACTCCTCTAGGTATGACTACTTTGTCGTACCCAAAAGATCAGCTGTCGCGGTCGACTACCACAGATTCAATGAGGTCACCGGAGATGTCGAAACGGTGCAACACGAGGGCAACGTCCTTGCCCTCGGAACGCATCCGGCGGCGGCAATCCTGGCACGCAAGCTCAATAAGATTGTCTGTGGTGACAGGAGCAGTCTGACCAGCAAGTCGGAGTTTGGCGAAAAGCTTCCGGGGGCCGGTGGGACACCGAAGCTCGACCTCGCGTGCGCTATCCACCGACATGCCCCAGACTTCGACCGAAGCCGTCATGATGACAATCCGTCTAAGGCGCCGCGACGCAGCATATCCTGGAACTGCGCTGACTCAGGCTTCTCCGGTTTGCGGCACATCCGCATACGTGTAGCGACCTCGACTCCTCGACTGCCCGCAACAGTTTCCAAGCGATCACAGAACCGCTCCAGGACCCGGGTCCAGCTCACCATGTTCGGGAGCGTGCGAGCGGCAACCTCGCCGCGACGCGCCGCCTCAGAACGATTGTTGTAGATACCGAGCATGATCTCCGCGAGATGGTCCTCATCCGCGATAGCCGCTCGCGCCTTGAGACCGGAGAACGTTTCCTTCATCTCGAACCGCAGCGGATAGGCGTACTGATCGCTCATCCACTGCGCGTGCCCGCCCACGTTGGTCGCCACGACCGCACCACCGGTGGAGGCGAACTCGATGGCCGGTCGGTTCTTTCCCTCGCCCCAGGACGGCGCCAGCAGCACGTGCGACTCACGGTAGAGCGCGTGAACGGCCTCGACCGACCACATCTCCCCGATGATCTTCAGACCCGAACACCAGGACTCCATGGCCGGATGCAGACCGGGATACGTGGTCTTGAGGACCAGCTGCGCATCTTGCAACTCGCCCGCGTCGCGCAGCTTCTTGAACGAATTGATCGACACCCACGGGTTCTTGCGTGACGACAGAGCGCCCAACATGAGAAAACGGAACGGGGACGCATTCCAGTCACGCTGATGCGGAGGAAGTGTCGTCACCCCACCCTGAAGTACAGAAACTTTGTCGTGGTACGGGCTCAGAGCTGACTTGGACACTTCGTCGTAGGCGAACACCGCGTCGAAGTGTGTCAAAGCCTTGCCCAGGTGATCGGTCACCCGAAACGCGTGCTCGCAGTTCGCCTGATTGACCTCATCGACGTTGTCGAGAGAATCCCACTCCCACATCGACCACGCCACCGACACCGTCGACACCGAGTACAACCCCGCCGACTCAGGAGAGCGCGCCAGCTCCTGGGGGCAGCGATGCGAAATCAACAAATCCACATGCTCGGGAATGGGCTTGGTGATTAGGGCCGCGACATCCGCCGGGAGCGGGGGATGAACACCGGAAGGGTGCAGATACACATCCGCGCCCCACGCCATCAGCGCCTGAGCAAGTTCAATACCATCTGTGCCGTAACCTGTTTGACTGTTCACCGGGCACGACAAAAGTACCTTCAAGGTATCTCCTTGCTCAACCTGTATTAAGCCCGTAATGGCATTGAAGACGTACGCCTTCCGGCCAGTCCGAGACCTCATAGACGTCGGGGAGCGACATCAGTTGCGAGCCCCATACTCGCAATCCCGGATCTCCCGAAGCGCTGCCCCACACTTCGGAGAAACCATCAACCCGATGCAACACTGTCTGGAAATGCTCCCAGACCATACGAGCCCTAGATTCCGCATCATCTCGCAGCGGGGGCCCATTCAAGGACTCGCGCGAGCAATCCGCGTAAATCTCCAGCGACAGCCGTGGAAACCGAGCTGTGTTGTGCTGATTAGGACGTGTCCACGCGCCCTCTTCACGTAAAACTGCAGCGGCTTTCCCCGTTCCCTCCACCACTGCCTGAAGCTTGCGAACGAACAGCCAGACTCCAACAGGCGCAGACCCCACGGGGGAGGCGAGCGCACTCACCACACCGGGAACGGTCGACAATTTGCGATGAGCGGCGACTGCGAGATCATTGCGCGCCAACAGAGGAAACAGCGAACTTGTCACTGCAACCTCGCACGGACTGTCGCACCCATAGCGTGCAAAAAATCATCGCGGAGCAGATCGAGGTTGCTCATCGCGTCGTGCTCCTCGCCGCGCCCGAACTCCTCTTTGGCGTACCTGACGATGGGGTGCGCGTAACCCGGGGCAGGCCCGCCATACGAGATCTCTCCCGACCAGCTGCTCTCATCTCGACGGTTCGAGACGCGACCTGAGCCCTTCAACGAGCCGGTGATGACGTGGACACGGGCCTGAGTCTCCTCAAAGCCCTTTGCCAGCACCTGCGACAGCTCCGCCAGCGTCTCCACGCCGGGACCTTCGTGGGCGTCGAGAGCGTCGAGCCACTCCGACACATCGACATAGAGATAGACCGACATCAGAGATTCACCGCCACAGCACCCTGGGCCACAGAAGGGGCCACCTCGATCGCTTGTCCCTCAAGGTGATGGAAATTCCGCATGTTGATAGCGCGATCGGGAGCGGTGCGGACCTCCCAGGTGCCCACCACCGGACCCGCCACGCACTCCATGCGATCACCGGGACGCAGCTCGGTGCCCGGGGCACACCAGTATGTCGCCACCCGATCGGGGGCACGACCGGCTTGCGCGGGCATGGGGACGTCCTTGCCGGGACGGTAGAAGCCGACCTCGATCCGGCACTGCACCCGCTCCATGCCCGCCACCACGACCCAGCTGGTCGCGAGCACACCGTCGGTGAACACGCCCTGAGAACGTGTCACTCGCACGTATGTCGGCATAAGTCGATACGGGATCACCGGTACATGCCTCCACCGGACTCCAGCGGAGGACCCTGCCGGAAGTTCTCCGTATCCGCCGGACCCGTCAAGATCGGACGGCCACCGGCCCAGCCGATGTCACCAGGACGATCGAAGGCCGAGATGGACGCGTTGGAGATCGTCGACGTGAACGCGTCCGCCGCTGCATCGAGCAGCTTGGACACCGCGACGTCGAACCACGACACACCCGACGGGATCCCGGCCAGCACATTCTGCTCAGCCAGGGTGTAGGAATACGAACCGATGTTCTCCGTCTTGAACGGAGAGAACCTCATGTCGCGATGGTTGTTGCCTTCAAAGATGGCCTCCGCCATCGCCAACACGCCGCGACGAGCAGTGCGCCCGAGCAGCGTGTTGGCCGGTGGCAGCTCCGTGATGGAGACAGACGACAGCGCAAGCTCCAGCAGATCACCAGCCTGCGCCAGAGCCTCCATCACGAACGGACGGTCGTAGTGCTCCGGGCTTTGACCGGTGAAGTTGGAAAGATCAATTTCCGTAAGCCCGGTATCCACCACAACCTCCGATTAGGTCAGCTTGGTCTTCAAGGTCGCCAGCTGCTGAATCGGACGTGCAACGCGGTTGCGATTACGCTCGCGATCCGCTGCAGCGCCGTCCTTCCACGGCAAACCCGGCCATGGTCCATGTCCGAACTTGACCTGACCCCAACGGCGAAGCTGCTCACCATCGGTCAGCAGCACCCACGACTTACCGGTGCGATCACAGGTGTCGCGCCACGCTGGAGTGCCCACCTCGAACTCGATCTCCTGGCCGACATACCAGACCTGACCGTTGGAAGTGAACCCGTCCTCGCGGACGTGAATGATCACCGTGTCGCCGGGAGCCGGGTCGATCGGAGGCGGGCCCACAGCCCACGACGCGACCTCCGCACCAGAGCCGGACAGAGCGGCCCGTGCTGCCGCCAGTTCGGCTTCCAGACGCAGCACCAGCTCGGTCTGGGCGGTGTTAGGGACCGGACCCGCCGGGAGGTTGTCCGAGCCAACGGTGTCGTTCGCCAAATTCTCCACATTGGTGTTGGAGATGACCACAGACTCCGACACATTCGAAGTAGTGACCGGCGGGACGTTGATGCCCGGGGTCGCATCGATCACCGGCTCGGGGTCCGGCGGAACGATGTAGGCGGACAGATCATCATCGGGCTCAGCCGACGCCACCTCATCGGGGGCATCCGCAGGAGGGATCGCTCCCTTGGTCTTAGGAGTGCGCCCCGATGGGGGTGGCGGGCTGGACCGACGGATAGCAGGCTTCTCGTCTTCAGATGGCATTGAATGCTCCTTGAGCTAACTCAGACCTCAGCGATGTTGGTGTCGTCGTACGACACCGTCTGGCCACGGTTGGGGATGGCGTAGACGCCGACAGCACCGGCTGCAGCGATGAGCATCTGAATCAGCTCGACCGTCTGGATGCCGCCGACGATGGCCGACGCCAGCACGGTCAAAATCGCCGCGAGTGCCGACACGATGAACTTGGTGTACTTCGCTCCCGGGATGTTCGGTGCGGTGAACACGGCAGCGGCACCGACGCCGATGATGGCGACGTTGACCCACTCCACAGAGTCCACAACGTTGTCACCCGCAAGCGCCGCCACCAGAGCAGCGGCGATCGTGACAACCACCTGCATGACGAGCTTTGCGTACTTCATGACAACCCTCCTCAGGAAGCGCAGCAGGAAAGCCGTGCTTCTCCGAGGTCTTCGACCTGGTGTCGGTTAAACTCCTCGACCCCGTACAAGTCCCAGGATCGCCAGAATGAACAGGACCACGGCGGCGATGTAGCCGATGATCATGACAATGGAGCCGCCCGGGGCAGGGATGTAGGGCGGAACGAAGATGGCGATGAGCAGGCAGATGACTGCGCCGATGAGGCAGCCGATCCAATTTGTACGCACCATGTAAGTGTCTTCGACCTAGAACGCAAAAAAGGGACCGGATTCGTCCGGTCCCTTCTCAGCTGGCCTCCGCATCCGGGACCAACCCCGTCGCCTGCCAGTGCGCCAACTGACCCTCGGTCCAGCCGAGCCACACGTGCAGCGGCTCACCGATGGTCTTCTTACAACGACGCCATTCTCGTTCTAGAAGTCTGACTTCCTCCGCGTTCAACTGACGAACCGGATAATTCTTCTCATGAACGGAATTGAGTCTACGTGCTACTTCCTGCGGAGTTTCCGGGGGAAGAAAACTCATCCGCACTTACAAAAAAGGTAAGGACGTCCACACTTTGTGCAGTTACCGCGCTGAGGCGGACGGTAGAAATACCAGAACATGACTCTCCTTTAGTAGGGAGGATAGTAGCCACAATTCATACCAATGTTAAACATGCACTTACAGCAAAGATACCGCGTCAGTTCGTGAAAATGCCGAGGGCCTGATTGATCACCAATCTTGTGTGTAGCCGGGCCTCCGCACACGCAGATTTCTTCTACCGCCGAGATCGAGATGGAATGGGGAGCGTAGTCCACATTGACCCGATCCGGTTCCGCCCACGGCTGGCCCAACGAAGCCAACAAATCATCCATCTCACCCGGCACGATGCGCTCCTTTAGTCTGTCCGACCATCAAGAGGCTGATGCACTTCCTGCCACTCGATGGATCCGTCAGGACTGACTTCGCCTTCAGAAACCGGACCACACTGACAGTCATTCACAGGATCAACATCATGCTCTACAAGATCGTCCAACGGCACGATATGCACCCCGTGGATGGGATCATCTACTCGCGCCCACATCAGGACGGTCCCAGCAGAAGCGAGATCGCATCTCGAAGCTCCGGGCACCCGGTCATCTCAGAAGACGCGCTCAACTTCTTGCCGTCCGTGACCTCGATACCCCGACCATACTTGCAGTCGCAGGTACGGTTCCCGAACGACCGGTACGCGCACACCTCCCGACGTACCGCCTCCAGCGACGCCGCCAGTTCCACGCGCCTATCGTATTCCGGCGCGAGCACATGCTGGGCCATCAACGGAGCCCATTCGGGATGTCCAGCACGCTGCATCTCGTAGAGAGCGACGTTCAGCGCCCGCTTCGCGTCATCGACCTCAACGTTGGTCTTCAGATAGACCCGCTGCAGGTTGGCCCGCGCTTCCTCAACCGACATCGACATTCGAATCCTCCCAACCCGGAGACATGCACGTCGTCCACGACGCCTTGGTCAACGACCCGTCCTTAGAACGCCGGACCAGAGAATCCCGGCCGTTCCACGTCACGCACGGCTCGACTACCACGCACCGATCACCAGAGCAGATGGTCACCACCTCGTTGCGCACCGGCATCCAGTACTCAGACTCGACGTCGCCCCGATGCAGCAACCACTGCAGGCGCCACCAGTACTCCAACAGCGGGAGAACGATGCCTCGGCGCCAGAACAGATACACCAGCATGAACGGAACGCGAACGGCCCAGAACCGCGTCGACACCGAGCCGTCCGTAGGCTTCTTGATGTACAAACGAATCGTCGAAAGTTCCATCAGATGACCGGATCAAACTCTTCCGGATCGAACTCACCCAGCTTCACGCCACGAATGAATGCGCTCCACTCGCTCCGGGTAAATCGCAACTTCGGGCCGTCCGACTCCTTGGTGTCGCTGATGAGGAACACAGCGTCCTCGCGCGAGAACTCGACGTCGACACAGTCACCGGACGGGTTCGAAAAGGACGACTTCACGGCTTGGTGCGCTCCTTCCATGCCTTCTTGAACAGATCCCAGTTCACCCGCTGCCGATCGATCCATGGCGCCGCGTCCCAGGCGTCCACGATCTGCTCGTACAACTCTTCACACGAGTTCAGATCTTCAGCTCGCTCTGCGGCGTCGTACTTCTCATTCAACTCCAGCCACTCCTGCAGAGACGGCGGGACTGCCAAATCAGCGCTCATGCAGGTGTTCTACCCGCTAGTGAGCTGCCAGAGCCCCCACAAAGACAGGCCAAAGGCCACCACCGTGATCACCGGCAGCAAAACCCACGCCCACTGCCCCGCCTCATCCGAGATGCAGAACAGAATCACCCACAACATCCACACGAGGAACGCCGCAGCGACCGCACCAAAAAAGACTCCGAGCAACTCCAAAAACGGAGGAAGCGTGATCGTCACGTCCGGATCACCACGGTATTGCGCACCTCAACACTGTTAGTGCGGCCACGTTGCGCGCGAGAATCCGCCTTGACCGACGACGACTGTGTCTGAGTCTCCGAAGGGAAACGACCGGACAGCAGATCCATCATTTTCTCGACATTGTTCTCAACAATGTGAGTGTAATCCACACCATCCAAAACCAGCAGAATGGCAAGCTTGCCGTCACGAAGTGCGTAGATCAGCTCTACAGAGTCGGTGAACAGACTCAGAGCCCAATAGCCGCGCTCGTGACCCACTTCAAGAGACTCGCCAAACCCGGCCGACAGATGCTCATACGCCTTCTGAATGAGCTTGGGGGCATCTTCGATATTTGCGCCAGTCGGAAAGTCGCGAGGAAGACTTTGACGGTAAGTAGGGTCGCGCCACAACTTACCGAAATCGTCATCCAGCCACACAGTAGGACGCTGCTTACCATCAACAGACAGCTTCACGTTCTTGAGGAACGTGCGTCCGCTCGGACTGACCTTGAAAAACGCCTCGTTGCGGACCCGGCCGTTATTGGCGATCAGCGTCCAGCCGCGCGTCACCTTAATGACCTCGGGGACCTCCCCCGTCTGTGCAACAACACGTTCGATGTATTCCTGCACAGACGGGGGATAGATCGAAACATCAGCCACTCAGCACCAGCCCCAGTACTTCTTCAGCGTGTCGATGACCCACGCATCGATCTTCTGGTAGTCCGGCTTCTCCGGGAGCGGACCGGCACCGGACTTCATCAGATCAAAGATCTCCGCTTCCAGCGCTTCCGCGCGACCCAGAGCTTCCTGCTTGGTGTACTTACCCACACGAAGGTCCCGGATCCAGGTGAGATCCGGTTCCGGGATCGGAAGCGTGATCGAACCGGTCTTGAGCAGCTCCACGCCCTGCACGCCGAGACGCACCATGTGCCCCGCGAACTTCGTATCGAAACCGTACTGCTCCCTGATATCCGCACGGCCCTGGTTGCGAGTACCGCCCGAGCGCAGGCCCAGCAGACCCTCACGCTGCGAACGCAGATATCCCGCGTACTTGAACCCGTTGCTCCGCGAAAGAAAAAGATGCCGGTTCTCTCGCAGCGAGCGGCCCCACTGATTTGCAAACAGCACATGCTCCTGGGGGACAAACAGCGGAAGCTGCATTGTCGGATTCCCCTGTGCCACCAGATCGACATAATGCCGAAGATTGTAAGCAACAAAGTCCAGGTCACCCGGACCGGAGCACACACCCTCGGGCTTGGTGCGCCAGGTGTACGTCTTGGTGTTCACCGACCCCAGAACCTGACGAGGGTGCTCCAGCCACACACCCATCTCATCGCGGTCGTCGGTTCCCTCGATCGACGTGCCATGCACACCCGAGCCCGCCAGCACGCGCAGGATCATGCCCTCGCGTGCGACCTTCTGGCGCGGGCTGTCCGGAAGGATCGGAATAACTTCGTTGAATTTAGCGCTCACGTAAATCTTCTACTCATTCCTTAGGAGGATCGCAGAACTCCGGAGGCGGGTCCGTCACCCACGCCGGAGTGATATCCCGGTCCTCGAACTGAGGATTGCGCGTCCACACGCCGCCGGGCTTACGCTCCCACGCCTGCTCGATGTAGCACCCGACCGACGACATCGACTCGCCCGCACCACGACACTCATGCCACGGCGGATCACCGTAGCGGAAGTTCTCCGTCAGGTAATCGAGGTTCCACTCCGGCGGAAGCTCATCGCCTTCACGGAAGCTCCGGTACCGGTCATAGCGTGTCCAGCCCTCACCGACCGACATGCGCAGAGCACACGCCTGACACTCGATGCGAGCCAGCACGGCCCACGTGTCGTAGACGCCCAGCATCCGAGGATGGAAAGCCGCGTAACGCGGAACCCCGTAGCCATCGTGCCACAACGGGGTTCCGGCAATCTCGCGAATATCCTGATAGTCAGGAAGCATGTCAGAGTCCTACCCCGGGAGAAGACGCCTTGAGAACAAGTCCTTCAGCTCAAGGCGCGCCTGCGCTTTCCACTGCTCCTCGGTGCACGGGGAATACTCACCCCACACCTTCTGACCGAGCAGCCGACAATCGTAGTCCGCCTCGGTGGGATCGTTGTCGATCGAATAGCCCTCCCGCTCCTGATAGCTCGGAGCGGGATCCCGGAACGGGCAGTCAGGACAGAACGAACCCGGACCGTAGTCCGGGGACATCGTCGAACCGTTGAGCAGCCACTGCAAAGCCGGATAGAAATGCTCGTCAGCAGAGTCCGCCATCTCAGCGAGAGTATCGCCGTAGAGAGACAGCGTGCACTCAGAGCACGACAGTCCCCAAAACACCTGACCGGTGTAACGGCGGTAGGAACGCAGCTTCGAGCGGTGCACCAACGGCATCGCCCCGCGCTCAGACATCAGAAAGTCCCGGAACCTTTACGCCCCAGCACCTAGCTACCTTGCGAAGCACCGTCGTCGCATAAATGACGGACTCCTGCGTGTTGTACCCCGCCTGCGAGTAAATACGAATCAGATGATGAACTGCCTCGTGGAGAGCGTCTTCATCCACCGAAACCGGCAGACACACCATGACATCCTCGACGTTCTCCACGACTACACCTCCGGAGGGAACGCCACGTCCCAACACGACGGGCAGATACCTGACATCAGCTGCTCACGACGGTCCACACTCAGATCACTCAGAGCTTCCTGAATATGTGCACCGTGCTTCCACCGGTTGTACCCGATCTGATCGACCTCGAACTCGTCGACCTTGTGACACGTCGGGCACTCGGAACTTACCAACAATACGGACATGTCACTTACCCACCGGACGCTTGCCTCCGCAAAACTGATCCCACTCGGTCATCCGCAGCAGCGGCGTCGCGCCACCACCGCTGTCGCTACGGCCCGACGACGGCGTGGCGAAACCCAGGCCATCGACACACACCTTGGCGATGTTCGGGTACAGGTCTGCGTTGCGATACACCTCGATGTAGTCCACGTCGCTAACCACATCGACCGGAGAGCCCTCGTGGCCGCCCCGGTCACCGAGCTGCTCCGCACACCCGGTCAGCAGCGCGAGCGACAGCCCAGCGCCGACCAGAACACCCACAACACGCTTAGTCCTCACGGGGATCCCTTTCACAACGAAGTTCTACCGGGGACGACGCTTCTTGCGGTCGACCACAACAGGCTTAGCAATGCTCAAAATATGCTCAGAAAACTCGCACCCGGGACGGGCGCAGTACCGCATGCTGCGCTGGGTCAGAAACTTGCCGTGACCACACTCAGGGCATTTCCATGCGCTCACGGCACACTCCTCAGCGGTCGCCTTCGAGCAGCCGCTCGAACGCCTCGACGTTGCCCTTCGCATCGTTGACCGGGTTATGGTCATGCGGGGTCCGACGGTACTTCTTCCATCCCTGCGTGTTCGGGAAGTTGTCCTTGAGCCCGGCGTAGTAGTCCGAGATCCGACGGCCCGAGTGCCCGAACGGGTTGTCCCGATCAGCACGGTCGAACATGCCCGCGATCCACATGAAGTCGTAGGCAGGGTTGTCCGACACCAGCACCGCACGCGAACCCTCGGGAAGCACGTTCAGCAGCCACAAGCCGAGATCGATCGACACCTCCTCGTCGGAGGCGACGCGCTCACCCACCACGGGAATCGCCGGATTCTCCGGATCCGGGTACGACTCGAACAGCCGACCGTGGAAAGTCTCTCGCGAGGTGAAGTGCACACACCCGAACTCGGTCAGCGTGCCGTTCACCGGAGACCGGCCCCGCGCTTCGCAGTCTACGAAAATCAGCTTGTCCAGGTATGCCATGTCAGTGTTCTACCCGTCAGAAAAGAACTTTGATGATCCGGGCCAGACACACACCCGGAGGCGGCGAGGGGTTCAGCACGACCACGCGGGCCTCAGACGGGTTGTGCCGGAACGAATTCGCGGGCACCAGCACCCAATTGCCCACTCGCGTCGACGTGGGCGCCAGGTAGGTGTAAACCCGGCCCAGCGGGTCGAACTGCACACCGACGGTGAAGTCTTCCTCCGCCGACGCCATGAACGACACGATCTCCGTATCAGAGATCGTCAGCTCTTCAACGTTGGTAACCATGTAGGTGTCCTACCCGGTCAGTACGCAGTGCCCTGGATGTCCAGCCGATGGTCCTCCAGCAGCCGCACACGCTCGCGGAACGAATCGATCGCCGCCTCCACGGTCAGCTCCACCTCGTCAGCGACCAGGGCGTCCGCAATCTCCTGCAGCTCCCAGCACTCGACGATGATGTCCCACCCATCCTCGTGGTAGCGATGCTCGGCGTAGGCGTAGACAAACTTCGCCAGCTCCATGGGGGTGTGCTCAGCCACGATTCCTCTTCACCCTGTGCGAATCCAACATTTCGCGGTGCTGCTCAGTCCACCAAGCGCGGAACTCACGTGACACCCGCAGAGTCTCGCCGGTAAAGGCGAAATACCTAGCCTGCTCCCACGTCGGAAAAGCCCAGCCCCGAGACGAACCAACCGGCCGCACGTGCCAAGGCCACGCAGCCGCCTCCGGAGTGCCGTAACCCTTCTGACCCGGGCGAATCTTGAAAACCTCACACCGCCTAGTCACGACGATCCACCTTGTACGTGAAACGCTGCGTCGTACGGAAATACGCCACAGCCTTCATCATCTCCAGCGCCTGATCCAGATCAACGTGAGCACCCTCCCAGAACGGAGTGCCCATCTGCTCCAGGAGCATCTCGTCCTCCCCCTCGGGCAGCGGCCACACCCGGAACCGGCCCTCGCGGTCCACGAGCATCATTGCCGCCGCAGGAACAGGAAACGACTGCTCCGCCATCACGCACTCTCCCGAGAGGTGCGCACCAGATCCCGCGTCGCCAACTTGCCCACGCCCAGCGCCAGCAACAGCCCACCCAGAAACACCGAAACCACCCAGAACGTCAGCCCGAAGTCCAGCAACGCCCCCGATGAGCGCCACCGCGAACAGCCCCACCCGGATCACCAGACGCAGCACCAGCGTGACCAGCTCATCGAGCGAACGCAGCAGCGCCTCTTCGCCACTCACCTCAGGCATCATGCACTCCCGAACTGGAACGAAATGAAGCACTCGTCCTCACCGGGAATGAATCCCAGCTCATCGAGCCGAGCCAACTCCTCAGAAGAGAACAGGCCCGGATCCACGCACACGGTCAGCACGTCATGCTCGCAATGCGTAGGCGACGAAGGGTTAGCGCGCGTACGCATCAGCAGCAGGATCCCAAGAAGCGCAAGATCGATCATCCATCACTACACCCCAAAGATCATGGTCGTCGCCGGAACACCGGTCAGACCCGTCACGACCAGCGCAACCGCGACCGAGCCGATCAACAGCAGCCCGACCGCAGGAAGACACCCGATCTCGCCACCGGAGTCGCGGCGGGCCAGCAGGAAAATCACCGCCACTTCGGCCAGCGCGAGCACTACACCGCAGATCAGCGCGGTCAACTGGATAGCAGGACTCATGTAGCACTCCTACCCGAGCAACTTGATCAGTCCCTGCTCAATCAACTCATCGAGCAGTGCATCCGCAGACTGCAGGCGCAGATCCGCAGTCAGGTAATCCGGCGGGAAGTAGCTCTCGATCAACGCCACCGCGCATTCACGAACCGTAAAACCCGAGTAATCAGACATGTCGGTGTCCTACCCGGTAAAGGTCGGGAACGGCCTGATGGAACCCGCGCCACTTCCGGCACCGCGCCGGGAGATGCTCCACCCAGATACCCGGACCAAAAAACTCCCAAAGAACTCCATCCAGCACGAACACCAGACGGGTGCAGTTCTCGCACGGATCGCAATCATCGAAGTTGCTCACTTGCCGAACACCTTTCGATACAACCGCGCCGCCATGTCAGAGACATTGACGTAAATCAACGCCTGGGCGTAGTCGGTATTCTGCGACGCCGGGCGGGTGAGCAGATCCTCCGGGATGGGCTGATCCGACAGCTCCTGCGCGTACACCTCGTGGATGTCAGACTCATCGACCAGCTGCAGCAGCCACTTGTATCCCATGTCAGGGTTCTACCCCTCCGACGCCTCTTCCCACTCTGCGTAGGAATCGAACAGCGACGGACCCTCACCCGGGAAATCCAGGCCGATGACCGGACCCTCCACCGAACCATCCGGGCGGATGATGCGCACAATCGTGTACCAGCGATGCACGTCGAACTCGACACGGTCAATCGGACCCTCAATAATCTTCATGTCAGAGTTCTACCCTAGAGGTGTAGCGATACGCCTGACGCATACGAACTTCCACATTCAGTCGAATGTCAATACGCTGCTGCATAGACGGATAAGAATACTTACCGCTCATGCCTCTAAAAGTAGTCATCGCAACAGACTGCACCGGAGAGGGGCCCGGAGTAGCGGCCTCCAAATAATTTCCCTTGCGGCTCACGACAGCGTCGAGCTTCTTACTCCTAGTGACGGCCCAGTCCAAGGCGTCCGCAGCCTCATCAACGCTGACCTGCCACAACACCGCAGCCGCGACCAGTAGGTCACAGGTGCGGGCAACACGCTCATCTCCCCAACGAGTCATGTCAGGGTCCTACCCGTCCAGCGAGGACCGCGCGTGGCGGAGGATGTACTCGTCGAACGCCGCTCCGGAAATGTTCATAGTCTCCAACCGACCTAATGTGGTGTTACAGCTGAAACACAGCAGCTGACGAAGACACAAACCGCAGGACTGCCGACCCGGACAACACGCGTGGTCGTGATCCACAGCCAACCGACGATCACCCGGCGAAGCCCCACAAATGGCACAAACCCACCCCTGAGCATCCGCCATACGTTCATAATCTTCAACAGTAAGTTTATACAAAAACCAAATTCTACTTACCCAAACCTGATCTAAATAAAGCTCACGCTGATCGTCAGTCATAGAGTCATAACGAACTTTACGTTCAATTTTACGACAAACTCGGCATACGACCTGATATCCAGATTCGACCGTCTGGTCTTCATAAAAACTAAGCACAGGCTTGCTCTCACCACAGGTAAGACACACCCGGACGCCATCGACAACCGGGTTTTCCTGATCCTTGATCGAAGGAAGTACATAGTCCGGACCACGCCACTTCTCCGCCTGCTTGGCGTTGGCCTTGCGCTGCAGCGCGCGGGCACACGGGAGACAGCGTCCGGTAAGACGCCTACCCTCACCGCGATTCTTCTTCACCAGCTGCGCCAGCTCCATCGGAAGCTTCTCCCGGCACTGCGTGCAGGTGAACTCCGGATCCTCAGGCGTGAGGCCACGGTTGGGCTGACGCTCAGACGGCGTCTGCTTCATGCCAGGGCGGGGGATACCCGGGCGCCCGGACCCGGGACGAGGAACTCCCTTCCCACCCTTAGACGGCGGACTGCCAACAAAAACTGCGTCTTCCACAAAACCTCCAGAAACGACTGAGAGGGCAGAACCCCTTTCACAGGAGTCCTACCCTCTCAGAGGCTAGAAGATTTTGCCAGTGTTTTATTTTGGCCTTCTAGATGACCTTCAGATCAACGTTTCCGCAGGTCAGTTGGCGACGCGGGCGACGAGCACCTGCTCGGGGCGATAGATCACCGGGAGGAAGTGTTGTTCGATGAGATACTGGCGACTGGAAGGGTCTTTCTCCTTCCAGGTCTTAGCAAATCGACCTGTAAAGCCACGAGGGGCCTCATCGTCGGCAGTCGGGCCAAGCATGAACTCCATGGGACGGTTGTCCGAGAGGTTGGCAAAAATAATCTTGCCGTCACCCAGGAACATCGTCTCATTACCAGCCGCGTCCTCGTAGACCGACTCGGTGGTCGTCCAGTTGAGGCCCATGAAGCCCGGCATGGTGCCCGACGAGTAGTACTCGTCCTTCATGCGGTCCGACATCAGGCCAGCGGCGTTACCGTCGGTGGCGAAGGCGTCGAAGATCAGCGACAGCGTCTGCTCGGTGCAGAACGCCTCGCGGACCGGGACCTGACCATCACGCTGGATCAGGCGCTTCCACGCCCGGATGTCAGCGATGATCTGCGAAGCCGATGCGCTGGCCCAGAGGGTCGACGCGGTGGGCTTGTGCGAAGCCGAGAACTTGTAGTCGATCGACGCCTGAACGTCGTCGTAGTCGAACACCAGCTGACCCTGGAGAGCCTGCCACGCGCAGTACTCCATGAAGTTGTCAAAGCGGGTGTTCAGGTCGTTGATCTCACGGAGAACAGCGGCCTCGGCGTTCTTGGCGGCAAGCGACCCTGGCTCACGGATCCAGTGGATCGTGGTCGGCTCGAATACCTTCTTCTCGCGAAGGTAGACGAACGCGGCGCTTTCCTGGCTCCGACCGAGCCGAGGCACGATGTGCGCCTCGGAGTTCGGAACGTTGGGCTTCGCCACGCTCCGGGAACCCTTGATCACGTCCCACTTCGCCACCGGGTAAGGCCACGGCTGCTTGGAGAGACGGTTGACCAGGATCAGGTTCTCCGGAGCCTTCATCTTCTCGACCACGCCCATAAGCACGGTCGGCTCCAGCAAACTGATGTCCGGCAACTCTGTCACCTTTCTCGCTGACGCAGTCACCGGAATTATGCTGGGACTGCTATGTACATCTGATTCGTCAGCGAGTCCGATATTTAAATCGAACCCCGGCCTGCGCCACGCTGGTTAAAGCGTCATCCGGCTGGCCTACGTGCTAATGCTTATCAGAAGGTAAGCGTGTCGAAACTGTCATCGAGACGAGCGTTGAGGTCAGCGATGGCGGCGGAGTCGAGTCCGACGACCAGCTGGCTCTTCAAGATGCCCGAGATGACGATGTTGCCCTGGTAGGTGTGACCCTGGGCGTCCGTACCGGTGTCAACGCCACGACGCAGGACACCGCGAGCAACACCCGCGCCATCCGAGCCGCCGTTGTCGTACTTGACCCACTTCTTATCCGTGGTGCGCTGCGCAAGCACAGTGCCCAGCGGGAGAATGCCCTGGCCAGCCGCGAGGGTGACACCCTTCTGGGTGAACCGCGCGTAGCTGTAGAGCAGCTCGGGGTCGTAAGAGGTGTTGCCCTTCCAAAAGCCCGGGGAAGGGATGATGTTGCCGACGTACTCCACTGCCATGTCTAATGCTCCTCAGGAAAAGTCGCTGCCGCCGCGATCAGCCGAATCAGGAAGTCAGGTACTGCGCGGCAGGACCGTCAGACGCGGTGAGACGAGCAAGCTCGGCCTCGACGTCGATCTCCTGCTTCTGGTGAGCCTCAGCGTCAGGAGCGACACCCTTCTCGACCGACAGAGCCACGATCGGCTCCTCGGGGAGCAGGGCGTCGAAGGTCTCCCGGTTCGACAGGGCCAGGTTCAGGTACGTCTCACGCTTGGCCGGGACGATGAAGCCCCGGTCGATGAGACCGTCGATCTCGGTCTCGACGTTGCGCTTCTCCAGAGCGAGAATCCGCTCACCGGCAGCGTCGAAGTTGCTCGACAACTTGACGTTCTGCTGAGCAAGCTCAGACACAGCGTCAACGAGCGTGTCGGTGTCGATTTCGCCATCCTTGTTCGAGAGAGCGACCTCGGCGTCGGTACCGGTCAGAGCAGCCTTGACCTTGGCGGCCAGCTCCTCGACGTCCGGCTTCGCGGCCAGCTCCTCCTGGGCGGCAGACAGCGCAGTCTCGGCAGTCTCCGTCTTGGTCTTGAAGGTCGCCAGCTGCTCCTGCAGCGCGGTGACATCCAGCTCGTGCTCGGCCTTCAACTCGGCCAGAATCTCATCCAGCGTGCGGGGCACCGCAGCCTCCCTCTGATCGCTTGTCGCACTCATCTCAAGGAGCGCGGGGCTGCCTTCGTATTCGGACGACGCCGCAACGATCTCCTCATAGGGATCCAGCTGGGTCACGTATGGACGGTTCGTGACAGCTACGTGTAAAAGCGTCGGACCAACCTTCTGGTTGGTAGTTGTGTCGGTGTAGTTCAAATGCATGAACGCCGACGCACCCAAAAGGGTCTTACCGAAATCATCGGCACTCTTACGCGCATCTACGTGTGCGTAGATCTTGCCGTTCTTATCATCGACCTCGATGTCGAGAACTTCACCGAGATTTGCACCAGGATTCTCGACATGCTCATTCTGGTCATTGGCAAGAGGGACCTGAACAATGGGACAGACATTGGCGTCAAAGTTGCCCTTAAGAGCATCGCCAAATGCCTTGTCAATCTTAATCTTGGTCTTGGTGACCGGATGAATCAACTCTCCATAGGAGAGGATGTGCTTCCGGAACACCCGTCCCTGCTTCTGGCGGGACAGAGCGACAGAGTCGTTCATCTCTGTCCAGTCCGCATCCGGTGACGGCGCAATTACCGTATACAGATCGCCCATGTCCGAGGTCTTCGGCAGCTACCAGATTCCAAACATGAAAAAGCGCCCGGGATCGTCATGAACCCGGGCGCTTTGACAACGCTGCACTACTGAGGTGACCGCTTGCGGTTCTCCACCGCCTCCAGCGCTACCGCGCGGGCGAGAACGTGCCGTGGCTCTTCACCTGTCTTACGTGGGATGGCTCGCCACAACGCCACCGTGGGAGTGCGCTGGGCAAGATGGCGCGCCCACTCGTCCCATGTCGGAGCTGAACCTCGGGACTCCATGATGGACGCCCCGAGTGTCCGAGCCTCGCCTCCGTCCTTGGTGCGAAGGTATGCCGACGATGTCGGGGACAGCCACACACCGAGAACCTTGTTCGAATCTGGGTGCACATGCACCAGCGCTAGAGGCATCCCGAACTCCTTACGAAGACCGGGTCAAGGATACAACCTCGGGCACCGTTCCCGACGGCGCACTCAAGGCCACACCGCCCACATGCGGATTAACGTATGCCAGCTCCATCGACTCGGTATCGATGTCCGAAGAACTCTGCACGACCAGCTCACCAGCCGGGCCCGCAAACTGCGCCTGATCCATGAGAACCCGACGCAGCTTTTCCCTGTGCGGGGCCAGGAACTCCGCCAAACCCTCGGAGAACCACGAGTTCAGCTCCCACAACCCGGAGCGAGCACTGTCCAAGGGCAACAGCTGCGTGCGAACCACGTAGTGCCCGTCTCGGTCGATTTCCTCCCAGGAGTTGATGTACATCAGCACATCCTGGTCGCCATCGAACGACATCAGCACCGGCCACTCGCCGCGCATCTGCATCACGACCAGCACCGGGAAGTTGAACCGGCCATCCGGGTCGAGACGGCCGTCCGCCATCACCTGCGAGAACGTGGCCCCCTGAGGGAAGCTCTCATCGAGAAACACCTGCCACGCTGCCGCCGCTTCGACAGCAGAACTGAACTGCTGCTCCGTCGGGTTGTTCACGATCAGTCATCCTCCTCATCAGGGTTCCACGCGAGCGCTGCCGCCTTGACCTTAGCCAAAGCTTCCGCCTTGCCCGCAGCTACCACGAACCTATCTTCAATCGTCAAACCACGGATGTTTGTTACACCCTTGCTCTTCAGGTAGTCGATGAACGCCTGACGTTCCGACTGACTGTTAAACACAGCAAGTTCGATGTCATCCAACACCGAGATTCCATGCTTAATCATGGTCTCGTTATGGTCTTGAATGCTGGTAGCTTTCTCTAAGCTAAAATCAGACTTAATTTTACGATTGTCAATTTTACCCCAACCATCGCCCTTAAAGGAATAGTTGGTAGTTTTTGCCAACACACGCGGGTTTACATAAATTTGAGAGTAATCAAAGTTATTGCCGGTCTGATTAGTGCGAACAAAGTTAAAATGTCCAGCGCCGTTAGTAATGTCCGGCGGAGAAGACTGACCTTCAATAACCTTGCCCATCATACGAGGACGCGCTTCGTTCGACCACAGACCGCCCGTACGAAGAATCGTACGCATATCACCCATACCGATGGAGTGCGTAGCAAAAGGCTTGTTCTTGAGGTACTCCCAGTCCGCATCAAAACGATCCCAGTACGGGTTGCCGCCGACTACCTCAGGACGCGCCACGTTCGGATGCGAGAACTTCGGCATGTACTTCTGCTTATCTACAAACTCTTTAACTTGCTCTTTGCTGGTCAATCGAGACCACGCCTCGCGCCAACGCTCCAGCTCTTCTTTAGCCTGAAGCGCAGGAGTGCCCTCCGTGCCGCCCGGCAAATTGTCCCGGACGTAATCCACCACGTCTTTGTGCTTACCCTGCCCCTGGTCCCTGCGATCCGTGAGCACGCCGTACAGGTGGCGCCAGTAGAACAGCTCCATGTCGGTATCCTCCGCAGCAGACAGGTCCAATCCCATCTGCTGCAGCGCAGTCATAGCTGCCTCGGTTCCCGTATGCGTGCCGTCGTAGTTGCGCACCTTGATCTTCAGACCGCCCTGCTGAGACCGCCGCACGCCATCTTCGTCGTGCCACGACCGGTACTCGATTTCTGTACCGTCAGGGAGTTCCACAACATACGTTGTACCCGACTGAAGAATTTGGCTATTCCAGCCCGATGGCTTAGATCCATTCAGAACCATATTGCCGTCATCGTCGATCGAGCCCTGCTCGTAGTAGGACACAACCTTCTTGACCTTGAAACCGTCCGACGGAGCTGCAATCTCCGGCGTGATAGCTGGCCTCTTCGGAGGCTCGAACGGGAACGGGTCAAAATCACCGTGCTTAGACTGACCGCCAAAATCGATTAAACGCTGTACGTCTTTGATTTTGCCATCGTAGTACGACAGCAAATTCTTGTACGTTTCCTTGGCTTCTGTCCAGTCAGCAAACTGTGATGGATAAATACCCGATTCGACCTCAGCAAGCTTCTTCTCAACATCCGCTTTCATGGTATTAAAATTAGCCATGTGCGACGAGTTGAAGTTTTGATCTCCTAACCCGTTGTGATGAGAAACAGTCTTAGCAGCAGCAAGCGAGAACTGCGAATAGCTAGTAGCTCCCGCGTTACTCAAAAACTCAGTCTTTTGATAACTGTCTGAAACATCTCCTACTGTAACCGTATTGCCAGCGCGAGCCACAAGCCACTTGCGCAACTCCTTGTCCGCCTGCTTACGGACCAGCGCAGTCATATGCAGCTCGGTACCACCCTGCGACGTCTTCACCTCTTGCGCCAGAACGTAGTTCTCCTCCAGCGCATTGCCGCCAAAGAAAGTAGAAGCTCCCGCATGTCCGGCTTCCTTCACCCGGGTGAGATGGTCCTCCGAAAACCCGGAGAACACATGCTTGCCGAGGCTCTGGCTCTTGGCTGGCTTCTCGCGACCCAGCTGCGAGTAAATACCGTCCCAGAACTTCTCAAAATCCTCGGACAATGCGTTCTTACGCGCCAGCGCCTGCGACACCAGGTCAGGCAGATCCTTGGCAGACGTCCATCCAAAGTTGGTGCGGTTCTGTAATCCCTCAGTGATTGTCGAACCCCAGGACGCATCCGATACCGACGACGTCTTCCGTGCCTGCGCCATAGATGCGAGGTACAACGAGTCCACATCCGCGTCGGAATACTTTCCTGACAACGCAGCCTTGTAGACCTTGTCGTAGTAAGGGGTGGTCCAGTCGGACAACTGCCCGACCTTCAGCTGCATAGAGCCCGGCTTGCCGAAACGCACGAAGGAACGGGCGATGTCGATCGGCATCACGCGCTTGCCATCGGGCATCAACAGGAAGTTGTTGCCGTGAGCGTCATCGTTTGCTGTGGCCCAGTCCTGCACGTGCGCGGCCATCAGATCCTTGAGTGCCGAGATGGGCAGGTCAACAGGATCAGTGTTCATCAAGGTTCCCTGGCTGGGGACCTTGGCCTGGAACTGGCCGAACTTGCCATTAAACGTTCCCAGCTCCGACGCGGCAACCCGGAATCCCGCAAGCTCCGCCAACTTGTGGCTGGCGTGCTCGATCTCAGCGCGGAACTTCTCAGGAGCGACCTTGAACAGGAACGGGTTGCCCTGCTCATCGGTCAGCTGCCAGATCTCCGAAGACGAGCCACCACCGAGCGGAGGCTGCTCCGCATTCATGGTGTAAGTCTTCTTCTCAAGCTTCAACGCATCATGCACAAAGCCCAGCAGTGCAGGAACGTTGTAGTGTGAATCCTCGTAAATCTTGCCCAGCAAATCCTGCATCTGCTGCTTGGCAAAAGCCGGGCTCTTGAACGTGGCAGAACCTTCAGGGGCCGCAGCTACCGCGTGCAGCGCGACCAGCTGTGCCTTTACCTCGGGCGTCTGACTAGTCAAGAACTCAACAGACTTGTCACTGACACCAACATGGTTCAAATAAGTATCAAGCTGACTGTTGTTCCATCCCTGCACCGCAACCTTGGAATAATCCATTTCAGGAAAACCTTCGGGCAACGGGACTGCATAGCCGGGAGCGTACTTCTCCACTGACGGAAGAATAGGCGAAGAATGAATGTCGCCCTCGTTGACATTTTTCTGTCCAAGATACGAGAGAGAATCAGTTCCCAGCTTGTTCCCTGAAGCGTGTGCGATTGCCCAAGAACGCTTTTGGCTACTGCTTAACCCTGTAGGATGCTGCATGTTTGCGGCAAGCAAATACGCATCTACAGTCTCACTCTGCCAAAGATGCCAAGAGTCAGTGTTGGGCCACGATCCGTCAACTTTGATTCCAGCAGGAATCTCGCCTGAGACTAACGGCGGCATCTTCTTCTTGACGAAGCCGGACGCGTTCACCGGGTTTTCAGGAGAACCCGGGTGCACCTTGCGCTTACCGTGCTGCTGAACCTTCTTGGACTCGATCTCGTAAGCCTTGTCCCACTCACCGTTGGCCCACGCGTACATCCACGCGACCAAGTCTTCCTTCTTGGTCGAGCTGTTCAGATGCTTGGCTGCAATGTTCTCGAACCCGGAATCCTTGGCCCACTTCTTCGCAGACGCCAACAGCACCGGCTTCTCGACCCAGTCCGGCCTGATGTGCCCCGCCACCATGAACGGCTGCAACACCGGGGCGTCCGCATCGAACATGTGCGACGGCGTAGACGCGACCGGAGAGTTCTGCGGTGGCACCCAGAACATGTCACCGGACTCCACGGCGTTCATGAACTCATCGATGTCCATGTTTGGGCCACTGGCGTCCAGCGTGACGTGCATTCCCTCGCCGTCGGTCCAGGTGCCCAGCTGCACCCCATTCCAATAACCGTCCGGCGAGACCTCATCGGGCGCGTCCGGGGTGTTGGGGACCGGGTCGACCGCAGGAGCCACCGATGGGCCGTCGTAGACGCTGTCGAGCTTGGAGACCAGCTCTTCCGGGCTGTAGACCTTCAGCACCGAGCCATCGGCATCGATCTTCTGGACGAGACCGTCAGGATCGAACTTGTAGTGCGCCACCTGCGGGGCAGCACCCGTAGACAGCAGGTTCCCCTGGCCCAGGCCAGTCAGATACACAAATTGGTTATTCTTCGCAGCAGTCTGGAAAGCCTGCGAGAACGGCGTGGTAGTCGGCGCCCACGCGTCCTGCATAGAAGCGTTGCCTGCTTTGGCTACCAGGTCGCCCAGGTACGGAGACTGCAACGCAGCGCCCGCCTGATCCTCCAAAGACGGGGGCCCGGAATCCTCCAGATCTCCCTGGAACACCGCCGTATGCGTCTGGAATGACAGAGTGTCATCCATCAGGTTCATGGCAAAAAACGATGGTGAAATGCCCTCAGGCCCGTTCTCGCCTACCTTGAAAACGTTTCCGTTGTACTGATGCTTGTAATCGCCGATCAGGAACCCGTTAGGGTCCTTGAGCGCCTCGGTCATCCAAGAGTCCGGACTCACCTGCAACGCCGTGGGAGCAATACCCTCGCTGGTGAGATAGGGCTTCACCACATCAATATGCGCCATTGACTCACCGGATGGCGTCGCAATGAGCACCGAGCCGTCCGGGTACACGCTGTAAGTAGAAGTCCCTGAAGCGTAGTGACCGACCTGCACTCGATTCACGTAGACAGCATTAGGATCCGTCGGAAGATCCGACAGCTTATCCCAAGTACCTAACTCAAGCATACTCTTGACAAGATCAGAATCTGTCATATGAACAGTCTGACCAGAAGACGTGTTAATGCTGTGCGCTGTTCCGTCCGGGTAGACCTTGAGCGCCATACCACCCGGAGAGGTGTAGAACCCGACCTCAGGCAACTCCGAACCCGCAAGATCCGTGCCTAATCCGGAGGTCTGGAACTTGTCACCAATCTTGTCGGCGATCTGTGCAGAACTCAAATTCTTGAAATCTCCATCGTTGATTTCAACAACAGAGTTCTCTTCAGGATTGATCTCGAAGTAAGTTCCGCCCTCGAAATAACCATCATCGGTGTCGATGTACCCGGAAGAACTCCAGAAATGGGTTTCACCAGTCTTGTGCGCCTGCTGGAACGCGTCCGCAAAAGAATTGTCAAAAATGCCATCCGTGTCCTTGGCATTTTTGACCAATTCCTGCAGCGAAAGAGAACCGCCCGACACGTTGGTGGTCGGCGGACCACTGAAGAAATCTTCCACCGGGTCCGGCGCGCCCACATCTACAGGAGTGACATCCGGATCCGAATCAGGTCCAGTCACAGGCGTCGGGTTGGACGCCATGTTGTCGGCCTTGCCCTGCAGGACAGCGATAACCGCTTCCTTGAGCTTGCCGTAGTGAACCTTGCCGTTACCGCCCTTAAACGGAGCAGACAGCGGGTCCGCCTCGATGAAGGTCTTGAGATCCGCCTTGGCGAGCGGAGAGTCAATCGCCTTGAGCGGCGCCTTCACGCTAGTAGAGCTGGAATTCTTCACCGCATCGATAGCGTCGAGAATTTCCTGCTTGGTAACGCTCTTCCCTGCAACGGACACCGTAGACGGAGCAGTCGGCGCTTCCGGCGGATTGTTGAGCTGCAGAACAGCATCGTCCATGTGCTTCTGCAGCGCATCCGACACGGCCTGCTTCCACGGCGCCGAGTCCAAATGCGAATCGACACCGAGGCTTGCTCCGAACCCGTTCTGGCCCATTCCCTTGAACGGATGTCCCGCAGGGAGATGGCCCATCAACGTGTAGAACTGACCATCCGGGTCCAATCCCAGCGGCGGGCCATCCCACAAGCTCTTGAGCAACTGCAGCTCGTTGACGCTGGCCTCGACAGTACCCAGCTGCACCTTGGGAGAATCATCCGGACCGGGCGTCTCGACAGGACCATTCTGACCTGGACGTGTCTTCACATTCAGATAGTCATTCAACCCATCGAACAGCACCTTGTTCATCTCATGAGCCGGAGTACGGCCCACGAACTCGCTCCAGTCCACGCCATACGCGAGCGGGTTATGCCCTACTTGCGCCAGCTTGCCGGACATCGTTTCACCCTGATCAAAATCGATGTCGGCAAAAAAGTCCTGCATCTCCTTGATCTGCGCCTGCGACGCCAGCACACCCTGGATACCCGGGCTGGCGTGCGGAACCTCGGGCAGATCCGCAGCCGGGTTCGGAACAGGAGGGTGATCTGTCTGGTGCTTATCCAGAGCATCCTGCAGCAGCGCGATCACAGCAGGCTTGAGCTTGCCGTAATGAACCTTGCCGTTGCCTCCCTTGAAAGAATCAGTCAACGGAGACGTGTTGGCGTGTCCCTGCAGGTCGACACCCGACAGCGGGGAACCAATAGCCTTGAGCGGCTTCTTCACACCGGTCTCAGACTTAGGCGACTTCTGCAGCGCGTCAAGCGCTTCCGCCACCGCCTGCGGGGTGACCGGAACACCGCCGAACGAAATGAAACCCGGAGACGCAGGCGCGTGCGTGTGTCCAGAGCCCTGCGGATCCACCGCGTGCAGCGCAGCGTGGATCGCTTCATGATCAGAAAGCCCGAGCGAGGACTGATGCTCTTCGAGACCGTGCGACTCCTGCAGGTGCGCCACGGCGGGAGCGGCATCCAACGGCGTAGCACCGGTCTGCTGATGCGCCTTCTGCAACGCGGCAATCAGAGCAGGCTTGGTCTTGTTGTTGTAGTACGCCTTGTACGGCGCGGCTACCTCGTGGAACTTGCCTGCCGCCAGCGGGGATCCCACGCGCTTGAGGTCCGCCGCGACGTTGCCCGACGGGTTCGCAGACAGAGCGTTGATCGCCTGCTCCAGCTGCGTCGACGTCATCTCGAACCCACCGACCAACGCCTTCCCCGAACCCGGGAGAGGCTGGGTGTTCTGGATCGACACGCCCTCGTCAGTGACGTTGTTGAGGCCCGAAAGCAGCTGCGCGCGAGCAGCCGGATTGTCCGCGCCGCCGACCTTCTTCGCCTGCACACCCGCGCCCTGCGGGTTGTACTTGATCAGATCACCATCGGGCTGCAGGACGTAGAGCGTGTCCTTGGACTTGCCCGACTTGTAGACCTGCGAGCCCTCCTCCATCTGCACGGAGTGCGCGCCGACCGAAAACAACGACGGACCGTTCTTGACCACACCGCCAGGACCGCCCTCGGGCGCTTCAGGCTGGCTGAACTTCGGACGCACCGGAGCGGACATATCCTCGACGACATCACCGGTCTCAGGGTCCGTCACCGGCTCGGCATCCGCCGGGACAGCAGGCGCGCGACCGTCGAGACCGAACTCCTTGATGTCTTTTAGAATTCGCTTGTCACGGTTGACATTCAGGAGACTCTCGGCTTCCTCCACAGAGACCTTCTTGACCGAAGCAGTCTCCGAGCCTCCCGGCTCGTACGGAGAAGCGTCATCGGGCAGCGGCTGACCGCCGGTCCGCTTTCCGACGTACATGCGGACCTTGCCGCCGCCGGAGCGCTTGAAGTCGCCAAGATATCCGGTGATGTCTCCTTCGAGACCGGTCTCTTCCCACAGCTCCTTATGTGCGTTCTGCTGCGGAGAAAGATTGGCTTCGATACCGCCCTTGGGAAACGTGTGCTCGTAACCTGCGTAGTGATCCTTGGGCTCGTAAATCCAGATGTAACCGTCAGGCTCGATCAGCGCGATGCCCGTAGCCATCCGGCCCTCGGTGTCCGGCAACGCAGGCTCACCCGGGATCGCGACATCCGGCTTGGCCGTGAAGTCCGGCATCTTCTGACCGTTGGCGTTCTTCTTGGACTGCGGACGATCGCCAGGCTCGGAAGTGTTCTGCGATCCCGAGGATCCCGAAGCGTTCTGCTGTCCAAGGACATTCTGCTGCTCTGGGGCCGGGATTCCCTTGGGGACAGCCTTGCCACGATCGCCGGGCTCGGCCTGATTTGGAATCGACGGAGCTTCAGGAGCAGAGCCCCCGCCCGCCTTAGACGCGTTGAACTTGCGCTGCCAATCCTCATTGAAATCGTCGTCTTCAACTTCGTCGACATCACCGAGGCTGCCGTTTGCAATCTGCTTTACCGCCACCTGTTGCAGCGGAAAACTCTTCTTAAAGTCAGACTTGTAAATTTCACCAGTTCCGTCTGGATTAACCTTTACTCCACCCCAGTTGGAATTATCAGTGAAAACGTAAGAACCCTCTGGGAGCGTTCCATTCTTCTTCAGATCCTCATTCATTTCCATGAGCGGACCCGGACCATCGGGATCCGGAACATCAGGATCGTCAGAAATTTTTGTTACTGTTCCGTACTGCTTGTGCAGAGAAAGGAACTGAGCTGTCTTAGCTTTATCGCTATCGACAGTCTCACCCTTGTGAATAGAAGTAGAAGAACCATCCTGGTGAACAATAACCTGAGTATCTTCATCACCAGGCATGTCAACTTTATAAGTGCCTGGCTTCCAGTTCAGGTCGATAGAACCGCCCTTGGGCGTGGCCTTATCCGCCGCCTTCTGAGCCTTGTTGATGGCCTTAGCCTGCTTAGCAGAAACCTGCTTCACATTTGGCGAAGGCAGTGCTCCACCAACATCCGGAATCTTCATTCCAGTCTTAGTGTCGTAGTAATAGCCCGACACGTGCTGAAGATGACCGTTGACCATTCGCGTGTACGCCTTCACGTGCACGATCGTGGCCGCAATATAGTCGTCTCGATCTTCAGGAGACACAGTCATCGCCCACTTGGCGTACGCCTGCATTCCCTGCGCGGTCAGTCCGACCGTCGGCGCGCTAGCCGGGAAGTAGATCACCAGCGAGCAGCGACAGTTTGGGTGACGCGGAGGCGTACTCAACACCTTGGTGTAGGGAACCGGCTCAGAATCAGGAACCTCGAACGGCTCTCCGAGCGGCACGTGCTGACCGTGCAAACGAGTACACATGGGGCACGGAGGGTTCACCAAATCGAAGCGAGCCACCCACAGCTTGTGTGCTGTCTCAGAAAGCAGCTCCGCCAACGCTTGCAGGAACTGCTCGGTAGCCGCACCACGACCCGCCTGCACCGCCGAGACAACCGCCAGCTCCGCGCGGCGCAGCATCTCCGCGAGCGCCTTAGCCTTGTCCTTGGCACCCTTGGCTACCGCAACCTGGCCAGCCAGGAAATCCGTGACCAGCTGCGTGCCCAGCTCCTCGCTGGAGAACACCACCGTGTCCATGAGCGCGGTCGGCAGATCCAACGCCTCCGCCTGCGCCCGGCCGAACCGAGCACCCTCATCGACACCCGCCGACAGCGCACGACGGATGAGCGCCACCGAACCCGCGAGCAACGCAGTGGTGACCAGCGGAGAGCCATCTTCCTCTGACTGCGCGTCGGTCAACCGCTGGCCGTAGAGCACCCGCATGTCCGCCACAAACTGCTGCTCCGCCGCAGCCGCGAACGTGCGCGAGGTATCCACCAGACCCAGCAGCTCTACGAGATCCTGCTCGATCGGCGTCAAAGCCGGGGTGGTCACTACGCACCTGCCATCGCGCTCAAGGCGCTGTCGATCGCGTCACGGTCAGTGTTGTCGAGAGCGACGAACTCGGGAGCGAGATACGTCGAAGCCGACGGAAGGCCCTCAGAAGACAGCTGAGAGGGCAATGCGGGCAGCTGAGGCGTAGGCGCGGGAGCACCCCCCGGAAGCGCAGCCTGACCCGGCATTCCCATGGGCTGGTTACCCGGGATGAACTGCTGCTGCGGGGCCACACCCGGCTGCTGATCTGCAGGCACCGTAGGGATGGGCTGGAACGGCGGCTCCATCGGAGGGGCTCCGACACCGGCCATGAAGTGCTTCACGGTCTCATCGGTCTGCTTCTTCAGCAGCTCATCGAGCTTCTCGTACTCGATGTCAAGGCCCATCTCACCCGCCATGTACTTCTCCAGCTCCAGCATGAACCGGCGAGTCACGTTGGCGCCCTGGCCAGCAGAAGAAAGCTTGTCAAACGTGTTCTTGATGGCCTCTTTTTGCTCTTCAGAAAACGGGCCAAACTTCAGCTTTGGATACTTGTCGTTCTTAAAGTTCCAGTCAATGAATCGCGGAGTGAGCCAATCGTTAAAAATAGTTTCTAACTCGTTAATAATGACATTGACCAGCACCAAATACATCGAGTCGTTAGGGCCGCCGAACGACACCAACGGAGAACCGCCACCCTGCTGATCGTCCAGGAACGGCGCCAACACCGACTTACTCATCTGGCTGTTGTGGTGATTGATGAAATCCATGAACGGGAACTCACCCGGGGAACGGCCGAGATCCTCCACCGACCAGCCAATATCCGGAACCGTCACCGACTGCGCAAGGCCGAAGTCCTGCAACGCCATGCGGAACTGGCTGATCTCCTTGGGAGAGGCCGACGTCGGGTACTTGCCCAGACGCGACCCCACCGCACGGTGCTGCGCCGCGAGGTGCGCCAAGTAGTACAGCTTGATCTTCTTATCGTAGTGATAAAAAGCAGCGTTAAAGTAAGAAACTCCGTAGAACGGATTCTCTTCCTCGGAGCACGCGTAATAGATCGAGTTCTTGGCTTCGATCTTCTCGTCGATGACTCGGCCATTCGGAGTCACGGTGCGCTGACGGAACCCGTCGTACTCACCCTGCTCATCGACCGCGAACGACACAGTATCCGAAGGACGATACGCGATCTTGTCGAGCGTGTACTTACCCTCCAGCGGACCCTTGCGCGGGCGCGTGTAGACCAGCTCGAAAGGCGCAAACCCGTCCACCGTCGCCAGCAGCATCTGCGAGACAACTCGATTGAACGGCGTACGCATACCGCCATTCACCGCAGGCAAGGTGTAGAGATTCGTGATGAACTCCGCCTCCTTGTCCCCGCCATCCGCCGGAACCCAGGACGCACGCTTCGCCGCCGCGCGGGCGGGCATGGTGAGCAGCCGGTACAGCGCACGCGCCTGGCCATCTTGGCGACGCATCTCTGTCAGCTGCTTCACCGTGGGAACGTCGTTGCGCCCCAGCAGGTACGAACCCTTGGAGTCGAAGCCCTCGGCGAACGGCATACCCGCCAGCCGAATACCCATCTCCTCATTAAGCTCAGAGTTTTTGGGCTTGACCATTTCGGTGACATTGTCGGGCTTTGCCACCGACTACCTCCAAAGATTACAGTCCGGGCAACTTAAAGCTGTTGCCTGTCTGCATGCCGCGCCACACATCCTCCGCTCCAACAGGAGCATCACCGGCCGCGCTCGACACCCAAAACAGGTCTTGGGGGTCTTCGTCTGGATCCGTCGTCTCCTCGGCCCCGCCCGTCGTCACGGCGGTGATGACCGCGCCGCAGACAGCATCGGATAAATCCTTAGACCCGCCCGGAGGATGATCGATCTTGCGCTTCTTGGGATCCTGCTGAAGATGCAGCAGCTCATTGCGCAGCAGACGGCTGTAGGGAATCTCAACCCGACCCTCTTCGACCAGGCTGCGGAACTGCCGGTACGGCTCATCGGTGCGGTCCATCGACAACAGCGGAGCCTCAATGCCGCCGACCTGAAGGATCTGTCGGTTGTCGACGCTCTGCCATCCGTCCATCGACGCCGCGCGGATCGGGAAGCCTCGCTGCTGCAGCTCGAACACCAACTGTCGATAGAAGCGAAGCTGGATCTCGCGGGGAGGATCCGATTCCAGGTCCGCCTCCAGAGCAATTGCGGTGTCCACCTTCACCACCGGGCGCTCATCCCAGACGAGCTGACCGTTGTACTCCGGATCCTTGCGTGCGAACTTGTCCCAGCTCACGACGTGCGCCATGGCGAACCCGGCACGATCACCGTTAAGCGCAAGGTCGCAGTGAGTGGCATACGTAGCGCCGGGGATAGGCTTCAGCGACTGCGGAATGACAAAGCGAGGGTGCCATCCACCCTGCGCGAACTCCCAGTGGACCTCGATCTCGGGAGTGTCGACCATCGCCGAGTCGACCGAATTCTCGGAACGGAAATACGGCGGGAGCATGGTGCGCTCGGGCATGCACAGATACGCCGCGCGAGCCCATTCCGGTTCCGCCTCGAAGTCCGCCACCAGCTCTTCAGGAACCGGGACCGGAGAGATCTCCTTCTCCAGCTCCACGAATGTCGTGCGCGCCAGCAGCGGATTGAACTCCCACGACGGCATAGGGCCGACGATGAAGTGCTTAGAATCCGCACCCTTGCGCTCGATGTCTTGCTTAGACTCAGCATGCAGCTGCAGAATCGGCGATCCGTGATACCGGGGATACGAAATGCGAACGTTCTTGAATGTTCGTGGAAAACGAGTCACCGCCGAGGAACGCAGCATCTTGATGATGCCCTCCGCAGAACGCATCGGGGTGCGGGTACCGCCGCTTCCCGTGCGGGCGATGTCATCAGCAGTGCGGAACGCATCGATCTCGTCCGCCACACCGAGAATCAGGTTCAGACCCTCCTGGGTCTCTGCATCCGAGGATCCAGACACCGACTCCAGGCCACGCGCCCACTCGATCGTATTCTTCTTAGGATCACACTTGTCCGCAAACCACCCCTTGCGGACAATTCGAGTCATAGGCTCGAAATACGCACGGCGTGCCTGATCCTTGGTAGAAGCCACGTTGAGCATGTGGATCGACTCCGAGGACGGCATGCCGAAGTAATCACGCGGGTCCTTGAGACACAGCAGCAGATACGAGATGCGCAACGCCATCAGGCGAGCAATCAAGTCCTTGCCGCCACCCTTGCCGACCAGCAACGTCAGGAAGTTCGCCATCGGAATCGGCGCCCAGTAATCACCGAACTCCGCCTGCATGTGCGGGTACAGCTCCGGGTAATAGACCCGTTCCGCAGCCCGGAGCGCCGTAGCCTGCGGGACAGACAACGGAGACATGCCGATGTAATGCTTGTCCGAGATGAAGACGTCCAGCGGGACAGGCTCTTCCGCGAACAAATCATCGCAGACGCCCCGCGCCGTCGACAGACGCTCTTCCGAACCGAGCTGGCGCAGCCATTGAGCCGGAGTCAGAGCGTCATTCTGCTCAACGGCACGTAGACGAGGGGGCATATCCCAGTCTTCGTGCAGTCCGTGCTAAGCGGTCATCGCGTAGTAGTCCAGAGGACCCGGAATCCACAGCTCCGATGCCAGCCGGTACAACTCACGGCTGAACGAATCCGACGCAGCTCCGTACTTCTCGCAAAACACAAACCCCTCGGCCAACAGCTCCGGGATGCTCATCGAAGCACGCTGCGAGTACTTCCGAGCAGCCGCAGCGCCCGAGATCCCCGACGCCTTCTCCAAGCGTCGCAACACCGCCTGATACCCCGCCTCCAGCGAACTCGGGTACCGACGATGGATGGGCACCTGGAACAGCAGGTGCCCCCACTCGTGCGTAAGAATGTCTTCCCAACAATCTCCTACGAGAGCGTTGGTTTCACGCAGTCCTAGAAGCTCGACCTCAGACAACGGGTTCAGCAGTTTGCGCTTGTTGATCTGCAAAACTCCCTCAACGGTAGTCATGCAGAAGGTAGAAGCATGCGCGTAGTCGTCGCCTAGATCTTTAGCGTGAACCTTCTTAATGCCTGCGGCCAAGTACGGCCACGCTTCACTCAAGTCGTACAGGTGCTGACGAAGCTGAGGAAGACGCGAGTACTTCCGCAACTGCCAGCTAAACGGGATGAGCAACTCATGCCCGGGAGGACGCGCCGCGCTCGCAATCGGCTTCACCGACGGAAGCAACGACATAGACATGCGCCCGTTATACCGTACCTACCTCATTGTTGTGCAAGTTTCGCCCATACAATTACGTTCGAGAGGTAACGATGGGCTGCGCGATCCAGCGTTCCGCCGCACGTGATCAAGCGCAGCTCGGCACCAGAAGTGTTCTGGTACACATCAGCTGTGGGAAATTCATTCTTGTCAATAGTTGACGTTCGGTACACCTCGAACGCCGCGACAGTCCCATCCTCGCGCTGAACCTCAATGCGATCACCCTCGACCACGCTCTTGAGGTTGGCGAAGATTCCCTGCTCACCGCCACCGTTGACGTGCCCCAAGATGACGGCCGGTCCCTTAGCGCCCGGACGAGGGCCAAGGTTGTACCAGGACGCCAGCATGGGCTGCTCGACCGGAGGCTCCAAATGTCCGCCCCGAGCATCGAGTCCCAGCCCGTCAACCATGACAGGACCATCGATGTTGCGCGCGAACACCGATACATTCACCGGACGCGGCTGCACACCAGGCAGAACATCAGCAGGCGCAGACTGCGCGGGCGTGCTCGGCGCGTCCGGAGCCGCTGCAGTCCCACACCCAGCCAGGACTGCAGCGAACACCAGAACAGAGGCCAAAAGCCCCGCTACACGACTCACTCCGTCGAACCGTCCCCGGTCTCAGGCGCATCGTTGGGAACCACGACAACATCCGAGCCGCCTGGAACCACCGTGACCGTAGTCAGAGGCGGAGCTGTGGTGGTCGGGGTGACAGTCACAGTGGTCGGCGGAGCCGGAGCGCACGCCTTCAACTTGTCATCGATCAGTAGATTGAGCTTGGCCTGCGCGTCTGCCAGAACCTTCTTCAGCTCCGTCAAAGGCGTGGTGCTTGCAGCATTGATAAACGCCGTCACCGCAGCAACGAAATCACCCTGAGCCTTGGTCAGCTTGGTCTGCAGGTCCAACAGAACCGCAACCGACGCCTTCGCTGCAACCGCCGAAGCGTACGCATCTCCAGCCTTCGCAAGCACATCCTGCTTCAAAAGAACCTGCGTCTGCAAACCCGCGAGCGCGGTATCCGCGTCAGCCAACTTGTCGGAAGCGTCGACTACCACCTGAGCCTGAGCCACCACACGAACTGTCGCGGTCACACACCCAGCAGAGTCCGGGCCAACGGCAGGTGCTGCTGCCGCCAGCGGAGCAAACACTGACAGCGAAGCGGCTACCAAGCCGCTCACCACCAGCAAACGGAACTGCTTCATCTCACGGTCTCCTTGATCGGGGATGAGACCTTACGGGTAGCTATTCGGCTATGCAGTCTCACTTACACAAGTGTAAGTAGGAAAGCTGTCGTCCGCGTTTGATCGTGTGCAGCGGATGTTTTCCAACGGGCTAGAACTAGGAAAAATGAACTCCGCTGGCGGCTGACCCGGAGCACCCGCAGGTCCCTGCGCCCCAGGCGGACCCGTGTCGCCCTGCGCCCCCTGCACGCCCTGAGGACCCTGCACGCCCTGGATACCCTGCGCGCCAGCGGTGCCCGGCTCACCCGGAGTACCGGCCGTACCTGGCTCACCAGGCGTACCCGCGATACCCGGCTCACCAGGAACACCCTGCGGGCCCGTAGCACCGGGGATGCCCGGAATGGGGGCGATCTTGACCCGCTCAGCCTGCGAACACAGACCGGACGGCAGAGAACTCTTGGCATCGGAGTCCGCGCACGCTTCAGAGATTTGGCTCGCCAGCGTCTTAGCCTGCCCAGCGGTGGCATCGCGCTGCTGCACCACCAAATCCTTCTGGGTGGTGACATTTTCGACCTGGCGGTTGCTGGTCTTCACGGACAACACCAACGCCGTAGCCGCAACGATGAGAGCAACCCCGACCAGCACCGGCCACAGACGCTTGAGCAGCGAAAGAAAATCCGGACGGTTATGTCGAGAACGATTTTTGGGACGGTTCGCGGGTACGCCCGCAGGCATCGGGAACGCTCGGGTCATGTCAAGTCACCACAGTTCGGAGGCGGTGGCAGAGGTGCGGCTGCCCGAACCCTCTCCAATTCACGGATTGCAGAAATATACTTCTGAGTCTCACGAGCAGCCGCTTCACGATCACCAGCCAGCGTGGCGGTCAACAGCTCCACCTGAGCCTGCGTCTCCACGCGCTGAGCTTCACTGCGATCAGTCAGCGCCTGAGAAACAGCTTTATTGTATGTAATCTGGCAGGAAGTAGTTCGATAGTAACTAATTCCGGAAAGAACAACTAAGATGAGGATGGCTAATCCAACAAACGAACGGAAAAGCTCAAACTTGGTAGCCCTCACCCTCTTACCTCCGGTCGTTGTTGCATCAGCCTGGGCAGACCGAATGGCCAGCCAACATGTAGCCCAACCCAGCACAAAGCCGCCACCAGACCACAGCAGTGCGGAGTACAGGGAAGGAGCCATTAGTCGACCTTTGCCGGTTCCGGATCTTCCTCTTCTTTATCCTCTTCAGGATTGCCGTTCTTGTCCTTGTTGGACCTACGCGACAGGGCTAACGCTCCACCAACAATAGCCATAAAAATACCATTGATAGCAACGTCCGGACTGTAGTCCTCAACAATGAACTGCGCCGCAAAATTAATGGCCCAGACCACAGTGACGACAACAATGATCGCCGTCGCCAGTGGCTTAGGGATCACTCTTTCGTCCTATGCTCAGGCCGATTAACCGGCGGAACCTCATACCGAAGTCGCCACGCTCCCCACAGCATCAGACTGACGCCGATCAAGCTGAGAGCAAGGCGATAATGAGCATGATCGCCAATGTGGTCAACTTCAGTACCGATCACGATCATGGCAAACAAACACTGAGCAGTCAGTCGAGCCTGCTGTCCTGAAGCTCGGGCATTCAGCACTAACCGTGGTGTCCACACGATTAACGCAAGTCCCAACAACATCGTGATTACTCGTACAATGTCGACCCAAAAAACAAGAGGCCAGGCAAACGGGGTGCCAGGTCCATCAGGAGCACAGAGTGCGTAGCAATCCCTTGCGTATAAGATTGTCGGTAACACAGCTTGAACCCCCGCTCAAGCGGAAGCTCAAATTAGGATTTATTGAGCTTCTTGGACATGCCAAACTGCTTTAAAGCTGCCTGAGGCGAATCAAACTTCTGCTTGTAATTGTCCCAGGATCCAGACCACTTGTCGCCAATACGCTTCACCACGGCCACCTTCGCGCCCTTGGCATCCACGATCTGGCGCTGGCCCGGAGGAAGCGTCGGGTTGGACGCAAACCGATAGCCACTCGACGTTGTGGAATCCGCCGAGCTGTCCTTCTTCTTGTTCACCCACGGAGGTGCGGCGCCCATCAGCCGTTGCCCTTCGATTTGGGCGCCTTGGCCGGGTTCTTGATCGGCCCCTGCGCGATGTACTGCCGATAGAGACGCTTCACAGAGGCGGGAACCATCGCCGTAAGCCCGAGAGCCTGCGCCGCCTTCACCACCTCAGCTGCAGCAGCCCCACGCTTGCCATCCGGCAACCGCTCAATCTGTCCGAGAGCGCTTTTCAGCTTTCCCTCATTGCCGATGTCCCCAAAAACCTTGCCGCCCTTGTACGTCTTCTCTCGGGCAACGTCTTTGAGCGAGGAACGAAGCTTGTCCGCAGTGGCCTTAGCCCCTGCCGAACTACCTGTCTTCGCTACGGTCTTCAGAGCATCGCCACCAGGGGCACCCTGACCCAGCTGCGTGCCGATCGGCTTCCGATACCGACGAGCACCCGCCATCGTGCGAACCCGAGCCAGCGCGATCTCTTCGCTGTCACCGGTAGACGCCTTGCGCAATTCGAGAACGCCCGACAACGCGCCCGCACGGCGTGACGCTGACGCGGCCACGAACTCCATACGAACCTTCTGCGGCGCGCCGAACTTCACATCGTCAACCGACGTGCCCGGAGCAGCCACGGTGTAGGGAATCCGCAAGAATCCCTCAGATTCGGAGTCATCACACGAAACAATGACGTGATCAGTCCACAACTCTTTAATGTACGCATGCATCAAAGGGTCGCGAACAACTCGCTCTGGCTCAATCTCATCTGAGACAGCATGCAAGGTGGACTTATACGCTTCCCTGCGACGCTGCCTCAGTGCATACCACGCAGACCGCACCAACTCAGTGTTAAACCGAGAAACTGGTGCGGCCTGCGCCGCAGCAACTTTCTGCAGCGCCGTTAAATCCGACGCCTCAGACATGTGTCAGCTCTTGCCCGGGAGGCGAGTAGCGCCAGCCTTGGTAGTGGACTCACTGGAGTGGGTCAACTCACCGGTGTCACGATCCAGCGTGTGCTGCTGAACGCGGTCGCCGGGGCGCGGGTTGTCGGTCATGACGGTCACCCAGTCATCGCCAACCTTGCGCTCCACGAGAACCGAGCCCTCATAGCGAGTGTGGCCCGCGAACTCGCCATCCTCAGAGACGTTGTCGCCCTCCTGCGGGAAATCCCCGGAGACGACCTTGTCGCCGCTGTGAACAGCCTTAGTGGCGGAGCCAGCCTTCTGAGCTGGGGTCCTCTTGTCATCGTCGGCCATCAGGCACTCCTAGTCGATCTAGAAAACTCGACACCCGAGCAGGCGGATGCCGTGGCACTGAAGTCTTCGACGCGAAGGACAGATCCATGACAAAGTCAGCAATGACTGACTATCAGAAGCCCATCAGGAAAAAGTCACCGGTGATTTCTGTAGCAGCGACGGGAGTGGGATCGAGCGCGAACCGCATGTTGGCCCACACCGCACCAGAAGCAGATGTCATGTTTGTAGTTCCGGTAGATCCTGCAGAACCGATTACCTTACACGCAGCTCCGTGACTCGCATCGTTACCAACGATAGAGTCGTAGTTAGAGCCACCGTACATAATGGTTGCAGAGTTTGTAACTGTGCTGTTTACACCATTGTCAAACTGACTCCACAACCACACGGCCATTGAGCCCGGGTCAGTAATAGTCATTGCGGCACCGGTCATCGTGACGCCCGAACCGTTTGTTGCGCTAGGCGCCACTTCAAACGGATTTGCACGGACGGGGACACCCGAGAACGCCGACAAAATGCCCCAGCCTCCCGCAGTGTTCGTGGTTACCGCAGGAGAAGTCTGCCCAGACGCGGCAAACTTCCAAAACATTGCAGTTCTATATGTATTAGCAGTGTTAGCAATAGTTACGCCAGCATTCCAACCTGAAGGCGTAGCAATTGTCGCAGATGAGCTATGTGTAATATGCGCGCACAGAAAATCATTGATCTGCCACCCGGAAGGCATAGCCGGAGTAGTGGTTCCCGACGTGCCCTCAAATCGAGCACTCGCAGAACGAAACGCGATAGCCATCTGTCAGCTCTGAATCTGAGCGGCCAGCACGAACCATCCGGTACCCGATCGGTTCCGTAGTCCGAGGAACAGTCGCTTGTTGATGGGGACGGCAATCGGAGTAGCGATGCCAGACGTCAGCAGCAACGAACCATTCAAAGTCAACGTGAGCGCGGCGTTGGCGGTGATTTCGTAGTTAATCTGATCACCATCAATTCCCTGAGTGGGAACTGCCAATGTAGCAGTGGCACCAGTGGTAGTTACTCGATACACAGTGGCAATAGTGGAATCTACGTTAATAGTTCCACCGTTAGCAACGTTAGAAAGAGTGGTAATTACCGGCTCTACACGACCGCCAACAATATGCCAGTTTGCACCGTCTGAAATAACCTCACGGAACCCACCAGACATTGAAATTACTTCAGTAAGCTGTCCGTCAATAGTTTCGGTGCCGTTAGGGTCGATAGTCAACGCATTCGCGACACTACCGGCCAACTTCTTGATGATGAACCGACGACCCGTACGGCCAGCCGCCGTAGGAAGGGTCGCAGTCATTGCGGCAGATGCTGTGTTGAAAACAACTACGCCATCAGTATCTACAAGAGTATAGCTAGCAGTCTTAACCGAGTACGGGCCTAAAATCAGCTGATAGTTTGTGTGATCGTTAGCAGCTGGATTAACGTGATCATCAAAAGTGACTTTAGGCGTGTAATACGAAACCAACGAGTCCGGCTGACCCGGGGAATGCGAAAACGCGTGTGTCGTAGGAACACGTGCGTTGGTCATACGAGAGTCATCACCGGCAGCCACGGTGCTCGCCGCCGTGCCCACCGGAAGGTTTCCGTAGGGAACCTTGGACGACCCATCCAACGGCGCGTACCCCGACGCCGCACCACGAGCCGACAAATCCTGCTTCAGGTTCAAAGCGGTCTGTTCCGCTGTAGAAATTGGCTTGTTAGCATCAGAAGTATTGTCGACGTTACCCAGTCCCACATCGCCCTTGGCAAGGGCAAGAGTGGCTTTCAGCTGCGCAGGAGTACGCGACGACCATGCACCCGCAACGGACTGAACAACATTATCTGTTGTGGCAGTAAGCGCTGCAATCGCCGTAAGATCAGCATCAAGAGGCTGCTTACCATCCAAAGCAGTCTGCTGTGCAGACGATACCGGCTTATTGGCATCTGAGGTGTTGTCAACGTTTCCAAGACCAACATGAGTCTTGGTAATTCCCGTAGGCGTACCGGTAAACGCAGGTGACGCCAGCGGAGCCTTCAAGTCCAAAGCGCTCTGCGTAGCCGAAGAAACAGGCTTGGACGAATCCGAAGTGTTGTCGACGTTTCCAAGGCCGACGTCCGCCTTGACCAGACCAAGAGCAGTCTTGAACTGCGCGTAAGTCTTCTTAATCCACCCGGCGCCGTCCGATGCAATTGCGCCAGCCGTAGACGCGTCGAGAGCAGCAATGGTTGTCAGATCAGAGTCTGACGCCTGCTTACCGTCCAGCGCGGTCTGCGTAGCAGAGCTGATCGGCTTATTTGCGTCAGACGTATTATCTACGTTACCCAGACCAACGTGTGTCTTGGTGATTCCCGTCGGAGTACCCGTGAATGCGGGAGAGGCAAGAGGCGCCTTCAAATCCAGCGCACTCTGCTGTGCGGACGACACCGGCTTCGAAGCGTCAGCCGTGTTGTCAACGTTTGCGAGTCCCACATCAGACTTGGACAACGCCAGCGACGTCTTCAGCTGAGCCGGAGTCCGAGACGCCCACGCAGAACCGACTGACTGAATTACGTTATCAGTAGTGGCTGTGAGTCCAGCAATAGTGGTCAAGTCAGAATCTAACGGCTGCTTGCCGTCTAAAGCGGTCTGCTGCGCAGAAGATACAGGCTTAGCAGAGTCCGCCGTATTATCCACATTGCCAAGGCCAACATCGCTCTTGACCAAACCCAGCGTCGCTTTGAGCTGAGCAGGCGTACGTGACGCCCACGAAGAACCGACTGACTGCAGCACATTGTTCGTGGTCGCAGTCAGTCCGGCGATAGTCGTCAGGTCAGAATCGAGAGCCTGCTTACCGTCAAGAGCGGTCTGTGTAGCAGAAGATACGGGCTTGTTGGCGTCAGAAGTATTATCTACGTTCCCTAACCCAACATCAGACTTATTCGGCAGCTCGTACTGAGCCTTCTTCAGCTTAGTCATGCCGCTCCTTACAGCGCGTACATATTCAGAACGGCATCAGTCAGCGTTGGGCGCTCATTTCCGCTCAAGGCTGTGACGAGCGCACCCACCAGTCCGCTCAACAGGCCCTGTCCACTCATTCGGTACGCAGTAGACTTGATCTGCAACTGCGCGCCGTACTGGCGAACTGGTGCCGAGGAATACACCGGGTACTCGAAATGCACCGCTCCGTTGGGAGACACCACCTGATCCGGCATGTCCACCCGGCCCAAGGAATCCGGCAGCGGAAAATAGATAGGGGAGCCCGGGACAGGGCACATGAAACGAACCGACAGCTTCACGTACGTATTCTGAGTATTCAGAGCCATGGCAAGATCTAGGGAAATGCTATAGCTCTGTTCAGCAGTCATACTCTGATTCGGCCAAATAAGCTGATTTGTGTAATCATATCTAGAGACCGGAAACGTGTTCATGTCACGCGTAGACGCACCCGATGCAAACGGGATGACCTGCCAATCGCCAGTAAGCGTCAGCGGCGAAGCACGGTTCATCGAGACACGCTGTCGAGGTGTAGCCGGGAGCATGTCTTTCGCACGGTCCTGACTTGACACATATAAACGCATGTCAGCCATTACGCTGTCTCCGTTCCGAGCACACCGCCCGACATGAACAAGCGGTAATTCACTCCGCTAACGCGGTCCTTGAGGACCACACCTTTAGTTGCGTCCGTTACAGCAATGTCCTCGCTAAAAGACCCGGCAAACACAGCAGCCTTGGAATAGACGATCACGACCTTGTCGCCCGACACGAACGCACCCTCAGCGGGAGTGACCTCTACCGTGGTCGATGTAGGCAATGTGTATTCCGACGTTTGCAACTGCTGACCATTCAGAAATACAAGCTGAACGCCGTAATTTGTCTGCGCAAGAGTAAAAGTTTTTGGAGTACCCGCAGTTGGTGAAAACGTCTCTACAGCATACGGCTGAAACGTATTGACCGTGTATGCACCAGCAGTTGCTGAAATAACAATTTTATCAGTAGCATCGTTAGGCGCAATAGTGACGTTGGCTCCCGCCTCCAACGCCGCTCCCAGCGCATCTCGGGCACGCTCATCCGCGTCCGAGATGTTCAGCTTCAAATCAAAAGCAGTCTGCTGCGCAGTGCTTACCGGCTTATTGGCATCAGAAGTATTATCAACATTGCCGAGACCAACATCGCCCTTGGCAAGCGCCAGCGTGGCCTTAAGTTGCGCTGGCGTTCGACTAGCCCACGCCGACCCCACCGATTGAATAACATTACTTGTTGTAGCAGTGAGGCCAGCAATGGTTGTTAAATCAGAATCAACAGGCTGAGCACCAATATCGGCAGGACTCAACGCATCAGGACCGCCAATGGCGTGCGTTGATTTGTGAGCTTTGGGATCACGCGTATCCGAAAGACGGGGATCATTGCCCTCTGCTGCCGTCCCGGCGGTAGATCCAAACGTCACCGATGCATCTGAACCATCCTCACCCGGAGGACCCTTCAGATTCCCGCGTGCAGTCCACGTAGCCACGTACTACTCCAGGTATCAGTAACTACGAATCAGGGAGTGCGCTCGTAGTATGTTCCGGTAACAGAATCCAGATACCAGTCGCCTACAGCCTGACCAGAGATGGTGCCCGGAACGCCAGCATCGGAATACCACTGAGACCCACGAACACCCGCAGATCCCGTATCACCGGTGTCACCCTTCACACCCTGAATACCCTGGATTCCCTGATCACCCTGATCGCCCTTGGGGCCTGTAGCGCCGGTGTTACCTGGCACGCCCTGGATACCCTGCGCACCCGTGGCACCCGTGGAGCCCTGCACACCCTGAGGACCCTGTGGGCCTCGAAAGGCCACACCAGAACCGTCAGCCGGGAAGCTGGTGCCGCCCCAGACGTAGAGCTTGCCGTCCGCCTCTACCAGGTAGCCCTTACCGCGATCAGCAAGAGTGTCTTCCAGGTCATCCGGAAGATCCGCATACGTGGGAACCGTTCCGGCAATGGCGACACCCGCGCCATCCTCACCCGGAACACCCTGGATACCTTGAATACCCTGGGCTCCCTGAGGACCCTGATCTCCTTGCGGTCCCTTGATGTTACCGCGCTGAGTCCACGTGGCCATGAACTACACTCCCTCATTCAATTCAAACACGTCGCCAGTAATTGTGTCCCAGTAGAAATCGCCTACCTGGGCACCAATAATCAAATCCGGAGGCGGGCCCTCACCCTGCCACCAACGCTCTCCATATCGAGTACCGGTGCCGCTGTTGACAGGAACTACAGCGACAGAGTCGTGACTATTAATTCGGACAACGGTCGTAGGTGACCGCTCTCCTACGCGGATGATCTGAATATGGCTCATGCGCGGGTGACGTCCCGCGTGCCCGTGATCCGGCCCGAGACCAAAGTGTGCCGTTCCACGTTTGTGCCGGAGCCGCGCTCGATTTCAATATCGAAATCCGCCGAAAACGGATCCCAGCTTTGCGACGCGGACGCTGTATGGACAAGCTGCACGGTCGACGTTTCACCAGTAGATCCGTCATTGCCGTACACAACCTGAGCGCGCCCGAGAATTACGCGCTGATTCCCGGTACTCCATTCCTGGACCGGAGAGCTATCCGTGGGAAGCCGCTTGGCCTGGCAACGGACGACCCACCCGCCAACACCGAGATCGACAGGAAGATCGTCAATAAGCACCGCCCACACGGGAGAACTCCACGTGTCACCCAACCGGAAACTAAGTTTAATGTTTTCCAAAGTTGACACTAGATACTCCCTGATCGCTCGCCAAAGTCTTCGACTATGCGAGCTTTTTAGCAGGGCTGCTAGGAGGGGCAAACGCCCGCCGACGCATCTCCGCGCGCTCCCTACTCATCCAGCGGTCGGGATCGAAACCCCACTTTTCCGCGTCCCACTCAGTAGCTCGATGCTGAATGTCCCACCATTGATCCAGCAAACTATCTATAACGTCGGGACGAGTTGCGTCTTTGATCTGATCAGCAAGATGCGCGAACGCACCCGGATGGGCCCCCACGGTGACCTCCGACAGCTACAGGCCCAACGCCTTCCGGACAGCTGGGCCAGCCTCACCGTCCACCGTGAGCTTGGCGCGCTGCTGCAGGTACTTCACAGCCACAACGCTGGCAGGTCCGTACCGACCATCCACAGTCAGCGGCCACCACACAGGGCGGGCGGTCTTATACCAGGCGTTGAGCACGCGCTGGAGATCCTCGACGTCCTTGCCTGTCATGATTGGCTTTGACGGGTCGTAATAAAGAACGCGCGTACCTGTCGAAGGGGAAGTTGTGGATGATCCCTTGCGAAGCTTGTTCAGCACCCGCTGACACTCCGCCTCGGACTTGATGATCTCAAAGTGCATCTCATCCTTGCGGCCCGAGTAGTCACCGCCCCAGCGAATGCAGCCCTCGCACTCGACGTTCACAATGGTGTGAATTGTCTTCACCTGCGCCGCAGTAAACGTTCCGATCTTGCCGAGAGGGTGCTTAGGAGCCGCCCAATCGAATGCCGTACCGCTGCTGTGGTTGGACAAACTCGACGCCGCCAAAAGCGTGTCTTCATTGTCGAAACAACACGGACGGTTGGCGCTGTGGATCGGTGTCAGATCATCGAGACCCGGCTGGATGGCCGCTGCCATGAGCTTGCGGTCAGCGGGAGAGAGCAGGAACCCGCGAATGTCGCGGTACGCATAGCCCCACATGCCGTAGCCGGTGCCACCGTTCTCCACCCGTGAATGGAGCTGGGCGGCGCAGTGCAACAGCAGCTCACCGGTCGGACCCTTCCGGAGCCCTCCGGGGAACACGATCGACGTGCCAGGCAGAGTGGGATTGTAGATGACCGACTTATCGCCAGCCACGTAACCATTCTGAGAAACAACCATGATGTCCTACTCTCAGGAATCGCTCTCATCGAGAGCAGCAGCGAACATCCGGTAAAGAGGCGCAGCTTCTTCGCGAGGCATGTGCTGCAAAACGTTGGCGACAATTTTCGCAGTGTGCGAAGCGACGATCTGGTGCAGCGCTTCCGGAGAAATCTTGGCGCTCTGATGCCCGGCGGCCAGATCGAGAGCAGCTTCGCGATGCATCTTGTACAAGTGCACGCGGTATTTCTCGTTCGGCCAGCTAGCTGTCAACTCGTGATGACGGATGCGAATGTAGTAATACGCCAGCCGCTCAGCGTGAATAGCGCCAACCACGCCCGTAGCAATATGCCTAGTGTCACGACGAAGGCTATCCACCAAAGCCGCGTGCAGCTGACCCAGCTCTTCCGAAACACCCTGCGGAGCCCGCCACATCGCAGAAGGAAGATCTGCGTACGCGAGATCCGGTTCCACGACCTCAATGTCTTGGCCGGGTTCTGGTACAGCTTGAAGATAGTCTGGCTGAGGCATGTGAGGTCTCCAGGACTGAATGAAAGGTCTGTCGTGACCAAGTATTCGACCTCAGAACGCCAAACGGCCCTCTACCCGGAGGTAGAGGGCCGCCTGCTGGAGGAAACTAAGTCTTACGACTTGTCCTTCTCGTCTTCTTCATCAGATCCGCCGCGCTTGGAGAAATCCAAGTCGGTCGGAACCTCTTCATTGGGATCGGCAGGAGGTCCAGGCTGCGACGTTCCGCCCTGGTTACCGACTCCACCCTGGGTGGCCGGGGTGTCCTCGGGCTCACGAACAGCCTGAGTAGGCGGTGCCGAATCCTTCTTCTTGTCGGTCACGAGTTGTCCCGACGCTCCTCGACAGGAACATCATCGCTGACCGGAACCTCATCGGGGCCGGGAGCGGTGTCGCCGCCTGCATCAGGAGCCTCCTCGGCCGGAACAACAGTCCCGCCGTCAGCGGGAGCTGGCTCCTCGACCGGCTCCGCCGGAGGAACGTTCTCGCCGGTCTCGCCGTCGCCAGCGTTCTCTACCGGAGGAACATCCGGACCCGGCTCAACCGGAACCTGCTCCGGCTCTGGCTCAGGGACGGGGTTGGTCGCGTCGGCACCCAAAGCCTCAAGCTGCTCCAGAACGGGGCGAAGCTGAGCGCTGGACTCCAGAACGGCGTCGAGCTGCGCCTGCGCGCGGACCTCGTCGTCGTTGCCGGTGCCGAGAACATCGATCTGATCCAGAAGCGAATTCACGCGTGCCGCAATGCGCGACGTTGCCGCGTTCAGGCGCTCCAGGTCTGCGGAACTAACAGCCACTTGGCCCTCCAGGTCACGTACTTGACGCTGGATCGCAGCGATTCCCAGCCAACGGCGAATCAGCTTGCGGACTTTTTCGATCAACTCCGCCATCCGAACCACCTCTCAGCTGGCCCTCGAAAAGGTCAGCCGTACCTAGCTAAAAGATCATCTGCAGTCGCAGCAGGGGAGCTGGGCCCCGCAGGAGTATTCGGACCAACACGGCTGTCTTTGGATGTCACAGGTACAGATGTGACTGACGGCACACTCTTCGAAGCCGCAGGCTGACCGCCCGAAAGCGCCGCTCCAAGCATCACAATGAGCAGATCCATCGCGGCATAGGCATCAGCAGCCGGAGCGATTGACGCGTAGTACTCCCACACCGCTCGCATTCCCGCGACCAAACGCGGACCAACGAAACGCGGCGCCAAAGCGATCTCAGCCGACGTGGGAGGCGGAGACAGCGGAACAGGCCCGGTGCCGCCCTGCAGCGACGTGAGGACCAGCAAACGACGCATAGAGGTGACCAGACGCGCCACCAGATCCGAGGGCGAGGGCAGAGCCTCCATTCCCGCGCGACACGCCTCGAACGCAGCAGGCAGGTCACCGTCAGCCAGCGCGGTCAGAATCTTCAACTCGGTATCAGTGTCACCGAGCAGCACAGACAGATCATCAGGAGTCGCAATGCCAACCAGCGAACATTGATCCAGCAGCATCACCGCATCGCGCAGCGCTCCCTGCGAACGATCCGCGATAGCCGACGCCAGCTCGGTCGAGACGTCGAAGCCCTCGCGCTCGCCGATCCACGACACCCGAGCGGCGATATCGGAAGTCTTGATGCGCTGGAAACGCACCGAGAAACACCTCGATGCAATGGTCGGCAGAACCCTGTCCACGTTGGTGGTCGCCAGCATGAACACCACGCGGGGAGGCGGCTCCTCCAACACCTTCAACAGCGTCTGCTGACCCTTAGCAGTCAATTCGTGACACTCATCGAGCAGCACCACGATGTAGCGACGCATCGGATGCCTCCGCACCTGCTGCCTAAGATCGCGCATTTCCTCCGCGCCTCCGGAAGAAGCCGCGTCGATCTCAATGACATCCGAAGACTTGCCATCCACCACGGCATCACAAGTCGGACACTTGCCGCACGGACGCTGCGCCGAATCCTCTTCCTCACAATTCAACGCCGCAGCAACGATGCGCGCTGACGTGGTCTTGCCCGATCCCCAGGAACCGTGCAACAGCAACGCAGGCGGAATACGATCTGTCATAATCATGCGCTGCAGCGTCACACGCGCAGCCAGCTGACCGACCATGTCCTCAAAACGACGTGGTCGATACCGCAAGGTCAGGGGCAGCAGATCCTCAGGCACAGCACACTCCTACCCAGGGCCACAAACGCCCCGGCTAGAAATTCAAGTGATAGCGCGAGGTCGTAGGGCCACTTTGATTCTGATACTTAGACCCAATGCCAGACGATCCATACGGAACGTCCACCGCTGAGTTGAGTCGGAAAAAACACAGCTGCCCAATCTTCATGCCCGGGATCAGCACCATTGGCAAGCCTGTCACATTGTGCAGCTCCAACGTGACCCAACCGCTAAAGCCTGGATCGATGAACCCAGCAGCCACATGCGGAAGCAGCCCGAGCCGTCCCAGCGACGATTTGCCCTCGAAGCGACACGCGACCGCGTCATTGAGCGAGAGGTGCTCCAGCGTCACACCCAGCGCGAATCCGTGCGCAGGAAGGATGAACTCTCCGCCCCACGGCACGCGCTTAGAACGCATCTGATCTGCCTGCGGCTTGCGCGGATCAATCAGCGTCGCGTCTTCGCTGTAGAACTTAAAGTCTTTACCGAGACGGACATCCAAGCTTGACGGCTGCAGAAAACTCAGATCAAGCGGCTCGACCTGAATACACCCATGCTCGATCAGACCGCGAATCTGGTGGTCAGCGCACAGCATCGGCGCCCCGCTTGGGCTGGTAACCGATGATCTTTTTGCAAGTCTCGCAAGGCTCTACCGTCCACGGCTCGAACAACGCGTCCGGGACGGGAACCCACTTCTTGTCATCGCAAGCATTGACATAGTGAGCACCAAGCAAATCGCGCTGCGCCTTCGTCAGATCTTGAAAGCGCTCTGGAATCTTGGCCGCGTGCACCACAAACTTCCTCACGACCCCGACTCCTTGAGGGCATCCAAATCCCGGAGAGCGGGCTCAGCGACAACGAACTGAGTCACGAACACCAGGGTGGAACGGTAAAACTCACCGAACGTTCCTACCAGCTCCGGATGCCGCGATAAAAACACCCGGAGATATGAGACCAGATCTCCGGCCTCATCCAGAATGTCTTTAATGTAATCGCGACCATTGTCAGAGTGTAAAACAGTGCCGTACTTTTCAAGACCGTACTGCTTGCGAGAAAGAATGAACTCCGCCGCCAGCTCTGCCGCTGTGTCACGAGGAAACTCACGCTGTAGATCCTCGATCACCAGATCGTGTGCAGAGATCGCATCTTCGGCCACGCGCGGGCGCGGCTGCACGTCGTAATCCGGAACATCAGACATGCATGACGCTTCGACAAGCTACGACGCAGCCGGAAGCTCCTGCGCCTTACGTGTCCCCGCTGCAGTCAGCTCCAACGGCTTGCCCAAACGAAAAGGCTTCAACAGCTTCTCCTTGCGCAACACACGCAGAACATTCTGGTTGAAAATTCCCCACTCCAAATCCGTCGGCAACAGCGCCGCAGCGGGGTAAGACGGACGTTCAGCAATCACGCGCAGCGCCTCTGCGCTCTTGGGGCCCATTACGAAAGCCTCGACACGCGGGTGACACCCGACGGATCCAGCGACAGTCGATGCACCACATCAGCTGCGTCTGTCAGAGGTTCCTGGTGAGTTACCATAATTACCTGTAATCCTGCAGAATCCACTAACGTCCGCAGAAACGCCGACGCCGCCTCCAGCCGGTCCGAGGACAGCATGGCCAGCGTCTCGTCCAGCACCAGCGTAGAAGACACCTGCTGGCCCGTCTGACGCGTCAGCAGAATGAGCACCACCCGGAGCAACATGCCGATCACCGCCGCCACACCGCCGCCACGCGCCGACATCACATCGGTCTCGATGACCTCACCGTCAGGCTTGGTAGTGCGAACCATGAAATCGATGTTCGTGGTGTTGCGAAGCGTCGACTCCGTAAGGTGAAATGACAGACGCTCACCGCCATCCCCAAAGATGGCGGTGAGTCCAGCTGTCACAAGAGACTCCACCATTTGACGCGCAGCAGCATCCCGCTCAGCAGCCAGCTTTCCGAGAACACCCGCAACTCGCTCAGCGGTCTCCCGGGACGCGAGCAACTCGCTCAGCGCCAACTCCAACTCTTCCTTTCGCAGCAAAAGAGCGCGGAACTCCCCCTTCTCCGCATTCAACTCCGCCAAGCGAAACTTCAGACGATTACGAAGGTCGGCCAACTCCTGCGACCGCTGCGGATACGTCACAGAGCACCAGCCTTGAGGTAGTCGTAAGCCTTAAGATACTTCTTGATCAGCCTGTTCCTAGTCTCTTCATCCAAATACGAAAGCCGATCCGGACGCGAGTTATCCGCAACATCTGCAAGCTTCACCGCAACCGCCTGAGCACCCGACTGCAAGATCCGATCGTAGTAATCGGTTCGAGGCTCTCGATCCCGATGCGTCAGCGCGTCCACCTGCAGAACCATGGACTCCGGAAACCCCGCCCACGCCAGGTCATCCAAGGTCACCGAAGTGTCCTCCACGACGTCGTGCACCCACGCCAGGGACTGCAGCACGACGTCGTGAGGAAACTGAGCGGCCACCCGCGCAGGATGGGTGATGTAAAGCTGACCAGCCTTGTCGCGCTGACCCGCATGAGCACCGATGGCGATACCCCGAGCCACGTGAGCCAACGCGATGTTAGTCATGACTCTCTCATACCCAGTCAGCTGATGAGCGAGATCTGGCTCATCGACAGCGAGCCCTTGGGCGGAAGCTGCATCTTCGACGCCTGAGCGCCCTTGCGCCACAGAGTCCACGCCCGGCACACCAGGTAGACCTGCTGCGCCTGATTAGGCCGCCGATCACGGCCGCCCACGCGACGCGTCATGGTGTCACGCAGCGCCAGAATCGGCGAACGCAGCGGCATGTTTGCCCCGTGATCGAGGTAGTCAAAGAACTCCGAAGCCGCCTTCGAGTCCACCAGCGACATCCGGTAGTGACATCCCGCGACCACCGACGGAGCGATGAACTGCCGGGCCTGAGAACCCGCTGCGACATGCGCAGAATCCTCGATCGAGTGATCACCGTTCGAGAGCGTCAAGATGTAATCCAGCACCTCGATGTTGGACGGCGTCGGGAGATTCGAGATCAGCGCCCCATGCTCCCAGAGCCACAGCATACGAGCCGACGACGCGATGATCATCGCGTTCTTGTAGCCGTTGATCTTGAGCTGATCCGCCACCGAGCGGTGCTGCCCGGAATCCATGACGTCCTGCGACGAATCCGGAAGACCGGTGATCACGTTGAACCGGATTGCGCGGCCGGACTTCTCCACAGCCATGAGCCGCTTCTGGCCGTCCAACAACCGACCGGTGTTCGAGAACCGAATCGGGTCGCCGATGTCCTCGACCCAGCCGTTCTCACGCATGGTACGCGCCCACGATTCGACCAGACGCATCTGCGGCGGACGATTCTCGTGGTTGTACTCCAACATGTGGCTTGCCATATCCGGATCGATCGGACGATCCGGCTCCTCCCACACGCCGTCACCAGCCTTCGGGAAGATGCGCACGCCCGGAGCAGGCAGAGCGGGATGTCCCTCGGGGAGAACAGGACCGACGGCGGACGGAGCAACCTCGGGGATCGGAGTCTCCTCAGGAACGATTCTTTCGACAGCAGGCTCCGCTACACGATTACGCGAGGGCATCATCGACGGATTCGGAGCAGGGACAACCGGCTCTTCCGTCGCCTCTTCGATCTTCTTGACATCCTCCGGTCGCGGAAGACCGTTTCGCTGTGCCCACCGACGAAGGTTCTTCACCGTGGTCGGCAACGTTGCATTCTTGGAAACGAACCGCAGCTCACCGTTCGGAGCCACCAGTCTGATAGTGCTGCCAGATCCATGCGGAAAAATCTTGAAATCCGCGTCTGAAAGCTCTTCGAAAAGCTGATCCATGTCTTTCTGACTCACAGATCCTCCAGCTCGTTGGTAGATTGCCCACGTCCTACCCAGCCGAGCCGCAAAACACACTGACCAGCGATTACCAGTATCAAGACAGGTCAGCGTCTCGCACAGCGGCCGTTCGTCAAGGGGGGCTATGCGAGCCGATTATGGCACAACTAGCGCGACAGATCCTCGCGCAACGCGCCGCACATTTGCAACGCGGCCATCTTCTGCATACGGAGCATTTTGCACGCTTCCGGCGTGTGCTCACCGAACACACCGCGCGAGGTGCCGTCCTCGACTACACGATGAAAAAGCAGGTGCGCGCGAACGCGGCCATCCCCGGTCACCAAAAACCGACAAGGCGTGCCACACGCCTCACAGACAGCCGCGCTCGCCATACACCTGCAGCCGAGCTGACCCATGAGTCAGTACTCGACTAGCGAAGCCCCGGAAGCACCAGCAGCTCAGTGCCACGGGACCACGGTGAACCGTTACAGTCCAAAGAAGTCACTTCACACACGCCAGCGTCGTGTACAAACGGGTACTTCTCGTACTGATGATAATGACCGTGAAACCACACCTGCGGCTTGAGCACCCGGGCGATATCCGTCATCACCTGACGGTGCGCCGTGGAGTCTGCATCCGGCTGCAGGCGAAACGGTACCGACGTGGGCGCATCGTGGGTCAGCAACACCTCGGTACGACCCAGAGCACGCGCAGCAGCCGCCTCAGCGGGTGTGAGCGCCTCCTGAGGCCACCAGGACTCCCCCGGCACCCGCCAGTGCTTGTCGATCGACGTAGCACCGCCCACAGCCGCGAAACGATGACCCGCCCACGTCCACGCACTCACCTTGCCGGTGTAGAAGATGCGCGGCCGAAACGGGATGTGGCCCTCCGGAGACACCGTGTTCGACTTTCGCGCTGTCAACAGCTCAAGCTTATCAAAATCCTCGTGATTGCCCGGAAGAAAGTGAAGATCGATGTTAGCTCGATCGAGCAGACGGTTCATCTTGTCCAGTGTGCGCCCGTAGTTCGGACGCGGCCAGACAAAACCGAAGTCACCCAGCTGCACGATCTTGGTGGCGTTCGCGTCGATGGCACGACGCAGCACGACGTCATGGAACCATTCCATGTCGCCGTGAGCGTCTCCTTCCAGAAGAACGTACATTGATTCCGTCACGAACGGGTTATACCCTCACGGACGATAACTAAAATCATATGTCTAACCTTCAAGGTCAGTAATGAGCCAGTAATGGTTCTTAGCGCCAAAATCTGTCGCCTTGTAATACGGGTGCCAGACCTCGCGGAGTGTCGAGTACACCGAGTCCAAATACCCACGAATCTCCGCACCGAGCTGCGCGTTGTGCACCTCGATGTAGAGCGCAGGCTTGGCACGAGCCAGCACAGACAGCCCGCCCGCGATCACCCTGCCCTCGTGTCCCTCCACGTCGACCTTCACGAAGTCGGGATCACCGAACTCCAGCGCCAGCGCGTCCAGCGTCGTCGCGGGCACGATACGCGAGTCCAGAATCTCGCCCCAACCACCACCGCCAAGCGAACGATCCAACACCCACTCCTCGCCACCGCCGGTGGGAGAGGTCAGCTGGCCGGACTTGATGTGATCAGCCTGCACCGCCAGCTCCACGGTGCCCTCGTGATCTGAAACCGCGACGTTGCGCGGGACGATCCCGGGGACACGCTCCAAACGGGCGTAGGACTCCTCTGCAGGCTCGCAGGAGACGACCTGCGTGAAACGACGGGCCAGCATACCGGCCACACGCCCATTATTACCGCCGATGTCAAAAGCCAACTCACCAGAAACAGTGTTCAGGTGCTTCTCGACCTCAGGCGGGTCGAACTCGGCATCACGAATGCTCATAACCTGGACTACGACACAACAAAGCCCCAGAGGCTTGCGCAAGCCTCTGGGGCCTTCTCTGAGTACTCATGGTATGCGCCCTCACTGACTGGATGCCAGCGAAGCAAAGTCATGTTCCCGATTACCATCACGGTGTCTCAGGAAAAGCCGAGATCAATCCAGATACCCGGGTCAGGCGTGAATCCACAGCACCTGACGTGTGTCAGGTTACCACCGCTGCTCGTTTACGTCCACGCCATGTCGGAGTCAATGCATGGCAATTACAGCAAAGGAGGCGCAAGTTCTCGAAGCGGTGATCTGTAGACACACCATTGATGTGGTCAAGCTCCACCGGAAGGAGCTCGCCCTCCCACTCAGTACGAGAACAGCGCTCACAACGCCGCTCCTTCAATCCTGCAGCAAGCAGACGATCGCGGAGGTGAGCAGTTGGATAGGTGGAGTACTCCACCATGATCTCGTTGAGAGGCTTAGGAGCCTTCCCAAAGTTAGCGCCGTTCCATCCCTGACCCATCCAGTGAGAAGTGTCCAGTTCCAAGAATGCAATATAGCGCTTCACGGTCTGACGACTACCGGCATGCCGAGGGTCAAAACCCAAGCTCCTGAGCACGTCCGACATCGAAGCCGCACTGGCTACAGCCTCAGTCAGCTGAGCATCTGTCCAGCTACGCCGATCCCCCGACAGCTTCGTTGACAAGTCATGCTTGTCGAGCCAATAACGAACAGGACCGGTACTGGCAAAGCCAAAGTGAGTGGCCAACTGAGAAAGAGAAAGCCCCTGGATGACCAGGGGCTCAATCTCGGACTTCAACACGTGGATGCGGCAGGGGTCGAACCTGCGGCCTTCCCGGCTTCAACGGGACGCTCAACCAACTGAGCTTCACATCCGTAGCAGTGGTCGGATTTGAACCGACGATCTCGGCGTTATGAGCGCCGCGAGGACGACCGAACTCCTCTACACTGCGATGCAGGTACCGCCACCGTCCAGGCCCACAAGGTGGTCCATGGTCGAGGCTGAGCGGTACCGCGTTGCAAGACCAAGTCTCTGGTCTCCGTGGCGGTGGCAGGATTCGAACCTGCGTCCTCAGGATTATGAGCCCTGCGAGCTACCGAGCTGCTCCACACCGCTAGCGATCCTGAAGGGATTTGAACCCTCGACCTTCTCCGTGACAGGGAGACGAGCACTCCAAGCTGCTCCACAGGACCAAGATTTTTAAGTTGTAGGGTTAACGGAATCGAACCGCGTACACAGCTGCCTCGTGTGAGGGCCGTGCAATATCTCACCAGAGACCCACGTACCCCCAGTCGGGCTCGAACCGACGATCTCCGGACTGAAAAACCGGCGAGCTTTGCCGACAGCTCCATAGGGGCTTGCTGAGTTAGTTATACCCAGTCACTAAACGTTCCGCAACCGAATTTGAGACATCGGAGGGATTCGAACCCTAGCGGTAGCCCGCTGTCAGTTTTGCAGACTGACCCCACCTGCCCGGTAGAACCGATGCCATAGGCCAGTACGTCACCCACGCTTCCCCGCAGGGGATGGTTTTCGGCAGCAAACAGACCTGGCCACAGCCTGTCCCGAGACCCCATCTAGAAGACGTACTCGCGGAAAGCTACGGAATTGAACCGTCAGGCTTTCACCTGTATACCACGCTTCCAACGTGGTTGCCTCACCGTCGGCAAGCCTTCCATAAGTATTTAATTGTTAAGCGGAGGGAGGTGGAGTCGAACCACCAGGCTGTAACCTGTGTAATGGGTTTCAAAGCCATATGCTGCCCGGCAGCACACCCTCCAAAAGTGTTCCCGTCTGACCTTCCCAGACTGCATCCCGTACGCAGATGGAGGAACCGCGGAAAGCTACAGAGTCGAACTGTCAGGCTTTCACCTGTATATCGCATTTCGAATGCGATTGCCTCACCGTCGGCAAGCCTTCCATGTACTATTTAATTAGTGTTGCATCCTTGCTTCAAACTGTCAAGTCGACCCTGAGCGGCACGTGCAGCATCCGCACGAACGATAGCCGCCTCGTACTCACGATACCGCTGCTGGACCACGATCTCCGCTGACGCATCCGCAAACCGCGCCCGGACTAACTCCCGGAGGGCAGAACGCTCTTCCTCATTCGCCGTAGAACGAGAAATAATGGTCTGCAGCAAAGCGGATTGGCAACGCGTAGCTTCTGCTGTTTGACGAGACTGTACAAAAAAAGCTACAGCGGTAAGAATTGTCAGAACAACAATTGCAATGCCCAGAATACGCCCACTTACAACAGACCAGGACACAACCGACGCCTCTCTTTAGACCTCGGTGCGGTCTTCGGACAGGCGTTGTATTTAGTTGTCAGAGCAGAAGCGGTGGGATTCGAACCCACGGAACATCCAACGATGCCCACTTCCTTAGCAGGGAAGCCCCTTAAACCGCTCAGGCACGCTTCTAGGTGACGCAGGGATACAGGAGAAGCGACTCTCCCAAACGCTCAGATCGGCGAGCCTAGGAGACCTCACCAAACGCCCGGAGCCACCCGGCCCTGCATCGTGGGAGATGAGGGATTCGAACCCCCGAAGTGCAAGGACTCCTGATTTACAGTCAGGTGCAGATTACCGCATCTACAAATCTCCCATGTGGTGATGGGGATGTTCTACCCACCGGCAGCAAAACATCCCCACCAACCGAAGCCCTGGAACAACGTGCGCGACATCAGAACGCGACGCGGTCCTCTCGACTCCACCTGGACGCACTCTCGTGTGTCACAAGTTAGCGTGGAGTATGGGAAGACTCAAGCACGAGGAACAGTCTTCGGCTCAGACCCGGAGCCCGGCGAATTTCCACCTCGGTGAGGTGACCGGTCAACCACGCCCAGAACAGCATGAACAGCACCGGAGCAACCCGACCGTGCCGTGCCTTCGGGTTGATGCCCAGATACAGCTGTAGAGCCCGTGTAAGCGTAGGAAACCGGCCTGTACGAAACGCGTAGACCTCCAGCGTTACGAACGAACCGAGCGTGACCGCCAGCCACGCATCCCACACACGTGTGGAACTCTTCATGTCCAGAACTTCGGACCTGTAGTGAAGGGTGGAGTCGAACCACCACCTTCTGCTTTATGAGAGCAGTGCTCTAACCATTGAGCTACTCCACCAGACGCCCCGTTGGTGTGATCCCGGACGGGACAAGCCGGGCCGCGCAGACAAACAGGTCGTCGTGGCCTATCTGTCTGCAACCACGTAGCGAAGGGGTGAATTGAACACCCGACCTCGGGTTTATGAGACCCGCACTCTCGCCATCTGAGCTACTCCGCTATACGCCCCGTTTGTAAGCCCGGTGGGACATTCCCGGTCGCAGCTAGTCCTCGTCCGGGTTGCGTCGGCTGATAGAGAACCATCACTTACGTAACTCAGGTGGGGTTCGAACCCACAAGCCCCTGCGGGCACCGGATTTTAAGTCCAGCGCGTATGCCAGTTCCGCCACTGAGTCATATGAAGTTGGGGTGACCGACGGGACTCGAACCCGCTTAACCGTGGATCACAACCACGGGCCTCGACCACTTCGGCCTCAGTCACAGCTCCTCCACCTGGGGTCGAACCAAGATACACCGGTTAACAGCCGGGTGCTCTGCCATTGAGCTATGGAGGAATGTATGTATTTAGTTGTACCGCGCTCCCCCGGGAGGAATCGAACCTCCGCACACTGGAACCAAAATCCAGCTGCCATCGCCAACGCAGCACAGGGGACCACTCTAACAAACGCTGCTCGCCTTGGATTCGAACCAAGAAAAACCCTGAGTCAGAGTCAGGTGGGTCTGCCAATTCCCCCAACGAGCATTGATGTCGGACGCCTACCCCGACGATTGTAGATCGTAGTCTACGGCGAGAGTTTATGTCAAAGCCAGTTGAGCGGTTTCGTGCACCAATCGGCAGCTCTGCACGGCTTTGACTAACTCAGCAGGGATGGAGGGATTCGAACCCGTCACGTAGGAGTTTTGGAGACTCCCCGACCCAACCAACGCTCATCCCTAAAACCTGACTTCAGCAACCGGGATTTGAACCCGGACCTCCCGCGATGGGCGACTTAACCGCTGTCCTCTGCATCCCGTCAGGCGTGACTATCATACCCACTAGGTACCTTAGCAGGACTCGCCAGAAGCTGATCAAGTCTTCTGACCGCACCTGTCACCGGTGCGTAGTCACAGAGCCTCTTGAGAGAATCGAACTCTCGACATCCATCTTACCAAGATGGCATTCTACCACTGAACTAAAGAGGCAAACGTCAGGTGCTAGATGGTCGGTCACCTAGCTTTGACAGCGTTTCGGAACCGACCCGCACGCTGCTTACACGGCCTGACACCGCAACATGGTGGACACGTTATACCCGCAGTTCCCGCTACGGATAGTCGCTTGGGGCAAGCCCGGGAAAACCGCCCAACCTACCGCGCTCCTTTAGGAAAGCGGAACGCGCGTGTCCAGAGCCTCAGACGGGAATTGAACCCGCGTCGTCAGCATGGCAAGCTGACATGTTACCACTACACCACTGAGACAGTGTCTGGGTTAACGGACCAGACGTATCAACCCGTCGGCACAGGCTACCGGATGCATTTGCCGAAAGGGAGCATCAGCCCTATAAAAGCCTGACCAGTCCCGGAGGACGATCAGGAGCAATGCCTTGCGAGCCCCGAGGGAGGATCGAACTCCCACCGTCTGATTGGAAGTCAGAAATGCACAGCCAGTACACCACCGAGGCACATATCCCGGGGAGAACGCTTCATCAGCTTCTCTGAGGCCGAAACCTCTCCACCTCCACGTTCTACCCCGGGCTCGATGCGGAAGACCCACATCTGCGTGCTTTCCAAGAGGAACAGCAGATCCCCTACACGCTACGAGCAAATGCCCCTCAAGGCGGACCGCTCAGCGCCCTCTTCCCACCACGGAAACTTTGCTGAGCTACTGCTGTTTCGAGCCACCACGAGGAATCGAACCTCGGACCAGTATATTACAAGTATACCGTTCTACCACTGAACTATGATGGCGTATGAAGTTGGATTGTCGGGCGGACATGGCTAGAAAACGAACTGATTCGACAAGTCACTTGGCTATCCGGAAGACCCGGAGTCGATACAACGTGTCCCTGGAGGGATTCGAACCCCCAACCCCCAGCTCCGGAAGCTGGCGCTCTATCCGATTGAGCTACAAAGACAAAATGCCGGGCACTAACCCTCGTGCCAGCTTCTCCCTGGGAACGAAACGACCTGCGGTTCGCGACGCGCCTACACAGTCATACCCAATCAGAGATGCCGCCGGAGATGGGGTTCTCCAGTACCGGCCGTGGAAGCTGCGGGTCTCGAACCCGCCACCTCTGCCCTGCCAGAGCAGCGCTCTACCTACTGAGCTAAGCCCCCAGATTGGCGGAAGTGAACGCTTTTCAGCCAGACCCACGGGGATGTTAGAGGTCTGACTCTCATACCCGCGTCGTTCATCTTCCTAGTGGACCCTGTCGGATTCGAACCGACATCTAACTGCTTGCAAAGCAGTCGCTCTCCCATTAAGCTAAGAGCCCATGTGATTGAGTTGTCAAGTCTACCTGTCACCTAGACCTTTGCCTTGCAGACGTAGAAGCGGTGGGACTCGAACCCACGATTACCTGGGTGTAGGCCAGGCGCCTTAGCCGCTAGACGACGCTTCTATTCGCCCGGCTACCGGGCCCTCCACGAGTGGTTAGTCCGAGGTCAGGCCCAGCTCCGGGCAGGTGACCCGCTTCGACCAATCTGCGCACCCCACCATAGGGCCGCCTCGATCAGCCTGCGCTGCTACCAGTATCGCGTACGGGATTCGAACCCGTGACCTACAGATTGAGAATCTGTCATCCTAGACCAGACTAGACCAACGCGACTTGTTCCAACACAGAGAACCTTACACCAGCAAGTCCAGCTTGTCAAGCAACTTACCGGATTCAGTTTTTCCCTGTGCTGAGACTGTTCTACCCGACCAAGCCCAACTCCGCCAGCGACTTACCCGGCTTGCCCCACGAAAGATTACTCAGCCGCACGTTCGTGTAGTCACCGTCAGCATACTGAGGAACCTGTCCGTTGCCCACGAACGCCGTCAGAACAGCGCTGGGGATCGAGACGTACCTGTTTGCGCTACCGCCCCGCGTCAGAGACCGCACCGACCAACCAAGATGGTGCCCGATATACGGGAGGTTGCGCTCCGACGGCTTGACGAACTTCTTCTTCAGCGTGTCGTAGAGACGGCCGCGAGTCGAGATGAGATACGAGGGATCGGTAGGAAGCTCGATCCACTCTTCATCCTTGGGGAACAGCTTGCTCATGCCACACTCCTACCCGCAGAACTCTTCTTACGGTGGGGCGGGGGTGTCGAACCCCGATCCGACACCCCCGCCGGGGAAACCACCGGCACTACAGCACCCAGCTACCGGAGGCGAGTTCTGATCAACTAACGACAGCCGATCAGAACAAGCAACGGACAAGCTGGCGTGACCCGCGCCACAGAAACTAAGAGACCCGTAACAGATCACGAATCGTAGGCTCGTCTGCTGCCTGGACAGACGGGACAGCAACTCGCATCGGCGCGAGCACGGTCTTGCGCTTGGCGTCTTCGAGGATCAGCATCTCGCGCTGCTCACTCCACGTGCGCCACGTCTTGAGCGGGTACATCACCTGGAACCGGACAAAATCGCACTGTTCGCAGATTCCGTCGCCCAGCAGTCCGTCCCCCACCGTCCGCAACAAGCGGGTGGTCCCGCACATCGCACACGGACCGGGAACCAAAGATCTATCCATACAAATCGCCTCGTTCGGCGCAGTCATCGTGCACGACTTCGCCTCTCTCGTCGGGATGTGTCTTGATACGGCAGACCATCTCACCGGGGGAGATCGAGCTTTCACACACATCACAACGACCTTTGAACTCCGCAGGAAACGGGGACGAGACAACTACGTCCTCAACCAACGGATCCCGGCCGGTCACCTGCCCCAGGCACAGGGCGCACCACGCCGGGTTCATTTCGTGACGGCAGTACTCCACGATGGGGAGCTTCGTCTGTAACCGGATACGGGGCCGGTGAAACCGTTACCGAAACACGAAAACGTAAAGACCGATCTGCTTCGCGCAGCACCTCAACATCGAGAAACCCGTCCTCGACAGAGCCGTTCACAATCACGACCCGAGCCTGATGGCCATCATCGTCGGGATCGGTGTACCCGGGCAGCCACACTTCCAGCACGTTCAGCGCATGCTCGGCTACCTCATGTTGCGGTGCGATCGTCACGCACAGGTCGTACCCGAGCACTCGGTGCAGCGAAGTCAATAACCATCCGCTGAGCGCGTACAGCTCGCCGATCAGCGACGGAAGCCCTCCACGATGCCAAAGCAAAGCCGAAGGCCACCGCAAACGGCACCGACGTCAGCAACGCAAAGATGACCCACTCCGACTCTCGGATGGGCGATGTCGCCATCACAGCGACCATGAACAACGCAAACGCAAGCCCGCCGAACGACATCATCACCCGGAACCACACATCGATAACATCCAGACGTGTTGCGCGCGGTCGGGCAGGCTTGATCACGTCACGATCCCCCTAACACGCGACAGAACAGCGTCCTGCACGGAGGCTCTGTCGGCGGAAGCTGCGTGGGAGCACTCGCAGCAGGAGCGGACGTTTCCACAGCTGCCGGAGGCGGCGCAAGGGGGGTCTGAGCAGGGGGAACAGGCGGTAACGTCACCGTGACCGTACGAGGTGGACGCACCTTGATCAGGGTCTTCACCGAACGCTTTGACGGCATCGCAGACTGCGACGAACCATCTTCGGTCGGCGCTTCCACTTCGACCACCGGAGGCGTCTGAGTCACCTCCACAGGCGCCAAGCGCGGAAAACTGCCCTCACCGGACGACTGGGAAGTTGCTGCTGACGAATTTCGAGGCTGAGTCTTAGTTACCAAAGCAAAAACTGACAAAATAATTAGAATTGCACCCAAAATAACCAAAAAACGCATGTTGTTGCGAGGCTTAGGCAACTCGCTCAACACATGCCTGCCCATCGGGGCCTACTTTCTCAGGTGGAATCCAACCCACAACCTCGACACACTAAAATAGTGTCTTCGAACAGCCACTGCGTGCCGAACTCGTCAGCACCCGGGCATTCCTCGGGAGTGCGCGGCCAGGTGACACCCTGCATAACGAGCACACGGCGCCCGGGATACACGAACTGGCGCCATGGCGAGTGATACGCCGGAGCATCGCCCCAGGAAGCATCGTTGAACGATGTCAAATCAGTCGGAGTATACATCGACCTGTCCTACCCGGACAGGTCGCAGCCGCGAAGCGGCGGGGAACTAAGTCGTACGGTCCAATTGGGTAAGGCGCCTACGCGTCTACTTCCCAATCCTGCTCGATGCAGTCAGGGCACAACGAGTCCACAAACTTGATGCTGGTCATGTACAGGTGCGCAGAGCAAAACCATTTGCCGCACCCGATCTCCGTAGCAACGGGACTGTCGCCACACAGATATGCCAGACCGCGATCGATCTTCACGCCGCAGCCCTGATACGGACAACGATCCTCGACGCCGTAGCCACCAGGACCGTGCGGAGTGTCGTAATACGCGTAGCCCACTACTTTCCCTCCTCTTCACCGATCTCCGAACGGATCCACGCGCCGTACTCTTCAGCGGCCTCAATCGCCGCAGGAACGCGCACATCGACGGGCGGAGGGATTGGACGTCCCGCAAGCGCATCGGCCGCCAGATCGGCAATGAGCCGCATGTGTTCGGGCTCGAAAGCCCCTCCCACGTAGTGCAGCCCCGCCAGACGGCTGATGTGACTCAGTGCCCGGTAGAACCCGGCCTGCTGGTCGGCGGAAATGACGCTTCCCGCAGGAAGGTTTTCAAAACGAGACCGCACGACGTAGGCGCGCTCTTCAAGGTAGCGCGCGATGTAGGTAGCCAAGTCACCCGGATCACCGCCACCGATGCGCGTGTGCCGCGCAGCGTCAATGGCTTCGGAGAACAGCCGGGACGGCAGCTCGTCAGGCACCGGACATCAGCTCCCGAATCTTGGCAAGCACCTCGGCGTCGTTGCACGGGCGGATGCCGAGCGTCTCCCACAGATTCTGGCGCAGCAGGCGCGCTCCCGACGCAGTCTGAATATCAGCAGCGGTAGCCTCGCCAGCCAGAATCTGATCAAACGCCTTGTAATAGTTAAACGATCCCGAACCTTCGTAGCGCTCCATCTTGATGCCGCGCCGCGCGATCCACATGCAAATCGAGTTCAGATCGTCAATAACATCATCGAGTCGACTATCGATCTCGGCGCACGAATCGCTGTCGTGCGGCTCAGTCACGGTCCCAGACACCGCCGATCCCATCGACATGCGGGTGGCCCGGATGCAAGACACACTCGCCTCCCACTCCGTTGGGGCCGGACACGTCGCCGCACACCCGACGAAAAGGGTCGGGAGGCGTGTTGGCGTCAGCCACGTTGACGTAGTTCTGCCAGGCAGCGCGCAGCTTGTCGGCATCCGCACCACCCTCGACAAACAGGAAGTCCTCGACGGTGTCCGCGAGCCGCTCCGCAGCGTGCCGAAATGCCGCCTCACTCAAAGCGCTCAGCCCTCGCCACCGCCGACTTCGAAATGCGCACCACGATCTCCCCGCCATCAGAGTCCCGAGAGAACAGCCGGATCATGTCGTCGTAAGGCTCCTGGTCCTCCTTGATGCGTCCCTGCTCGCGCAACTCGCTGGTAGCCCACGCGATGGCCTTCATCAGATCGGTCCAGCACGCGCCGTAAGGCTCCCGCGCCTCGATGACCCACTCGATCTCGGTGGTCACCCGCTCCCGACGCTCATAAGATGTCACACCTAGTCGTACCCGCGACCGCGCGCATCTTCGATCTCCGACAGCTCCGCGACCAACCCGCCGAGCGGGCCGGTGTAACCGACCGCGTCGCACACGTCCGAAACAAGCTGCTGAAACTCCCGCAACTCCGTCAGCATCGACGCCATCTCCTGCGTAAGACCGCGCACCGTCTTACGCATATCATCAAGATAGCGAAGGACGTCATCGACATCCTCGACCAGATTGGGCGGAGCATCCGCCTCGCCGCCCAGCAAGCGCAGCCGGTAATACCAACCCGGCATGGGGTTAGTCATCGGAAACCTCCAGCTGCTGACCGTGCACGAACGCCTCCGGACCGGTGGGCTGGAAAGTCAACGACAGCCCACCCCGCCATTCGAGCTGTACGCCACCCTCCGGGGTCGGGAACACGCCCGGAGGGGATTCCAGCGAAGCCAGCACGTCTCGCGCTGCAGCCACGCACACAGGATTGAGCGCAGCACCCTTGCCGTCGAGCCACCCGGTCGGCAGCTTCTCCAGCTCCGCGAGCCTGTCCTGCCACCACTCGGTCACGACCGCCTCCTTCTGAACTTAGGAGCCGTCCACACCAGAATTCCGACGGGCCACAGCATCAGAATCGACGACCCGATCCACGTCAGACTCAACGTCCACGACGCGATCACCGCCGCGAAAGACAGCAGAGAGGCAACCAAAAGCTCCATAGAGTGGCGAAGCCGTGCCAGCGCCTCCGCCACAGCCTTGTTATCAGGCTCGTTCACGACGCCTCCCGCTCATCACGCCAGTTCGGATAGTTGAGAAACTCCGAAGCGCCCGCCTTCTCGCGAGCATCAACCCGAGCCTCATGATCGAAATCAGACTTAGGGCACTCGCCGCGCGCACCCATACGCATCCGGTCCCGCGAATTCGCCAGCTCCGCAAGCCGCACCGCAGAACGCTGATTGTTACGCAGCTTCATCGACTCGTCCACGCGCACCGCCTCGCACGCCAGCAGCGTCCGCAGCATGTAGATCTCGTCAAGAGCGCGCGTCATATCCTTCATCGGAACCGTGTCCCGGGGAGCGACCAGACGCTCGATGACCCGGGGCTCAGCAGGCACAGAACCGCCAGGCTGCAGCCGCTCCTCCAGCCGGTCGAGGGCGGGCACCTCGAACGCGTGCGCAAGAGCCTGCGCCACCGCAGCAACCTGACGCTCGGGATGCGGCGCCAGCGGAATCACATGATTGATGCGAAGCTGCCCCACCAAGCGCCGAACGATCTTGTCCACCAGCCAGGATCCGCCGGTATGCGAGGGCGGACGAAGGTCCGGGGTTCGAGGCATGAGTTAGTTGTCCTTCTTCACATCAGGGATCGGAGTGCCCGGAGGGAAATACTCCCAATCCGGGTACTCCTCGATATCCATCTCCGCGAGCGCGTCCATCCGGGATTCGCCCAGCAGCGAAACACGAGCCTCAGACACCACCGCGCGGGCAAGCGGACCCACCGCATCGGACGCCAAGTCTCGACACCGCGCAGCGCCCGCCATCATTTCAATGATCTTTGTACGAAACTCGTCGAGTTCGCTCACCGCCGGTGCTCCTCGATGATTTCGGTAAGCCGCGCGACCTCTTCGAGCAGAAACTCGATGTCCGAGCGCGAATGCGCGATGAACTCCGCATCAGGATGACGAACACCCACGATATCAGCCCGGTAGACCCGGGGATCGCTGCGGTCGGTCGCTTCCGGTGCAACCTCGAACTTCACCATCGTGCGCGCGTCGACGATGATTCCGTCCTTGCCGAACGCCAGATGCCTATCGGTCCTGCGCTGACCCCACGAATCGAACAGATACTCGTGAACGATCTCACGACGGGTCTCGCGGTCATCAATGTGATCAGCCAGATGATCCACGTTCAGCTGCGGATCCGTCACCCGGCGGGGCACCGGCACGTGGTCGATCACCGACGTCCAGCCCAGCACAGCGCTGCGACCCACCAGCCGAGGATCAGAGTTGTCGACGTTGCCACTCCACCGCCACGGACCCGGCGTAGCCGCGCTGGCCCGCTCCCGAATCTCCGCCACCCGATCAGTCATCGGAAAGACCCTTCATCGCGTAGAAGAATCCGAAAGGACCCAGGTCAACGCCCCACGCGGCCATGTTGCGGCAATACCACACACCGAACGTCCAGTTCGTCCACGACCAGGTCAGCGCGATGTTTTCCCGCTTCACGACTCCACCTCTCGATAATCGAGATGACGAACCCCGGCCAGCACCATCTCGCCGCAATACGGGCAGTGGTACTGACCCATAGGCACGCCGACCAGCTGCTGCGGCTCCCACGGCCACGGACAGGGCTTGCCCTCGCTATCCAACGGAGGACTCAGGTCGGGGCGCTCCGAGCAGTCAATATCCCGAGCATCAGCGGGATCGATGTCATACCAATTCACGACTCCGCCTTCCACGGCCACAGCACGCTCTCCCCCGACACCCTGCGCACCACCGACAGCGGCAGCAGCGCGGGATCGCGGATGCCCCGCACCTTGACCATCACGTGCTCGGCCATAGACGACGACACCGTCTCCCCCGCTCGCCACGCATCCTGCAAAAGGTCATAGACCTCCACGCGCTCACCGGAATCGAACGTCGCCATCTCCGTCGGCGGCTCCCGATCCCAGAAACCCGGACGGGACACCGCGAACGCCTCATCGACCACCAGCGGCAGCGTTTGCATCAGCGCCGAGAGCGCGTCGACCTGGATCGAACGGCGAAACCCCGCGACCTCACGCAGCACCGCAGCGATCACCCGCTCGCGATCAAACTTCTCCACCACGCCGCCTCCGCTCCGCCATCAGCTCCAACCGGCGCGCCCTGAACTCTTCCGCGCGAATCCGATGACGCTCATGTCGATGTTCTACCCGTGCAAATAAGGGAACGGATCGAACTCACCCTCCCGAACCCCCGCCAAAAACGCCAACCACTCCGCCACCGTGAACTCCAGCACCACACCCGGATCGCCCCGCCGATACACCCGCACACGCCCGTCGGAAGTAAACGCAATTTCCATACCACCAACTACGACCAGGCCGCAGGCCCGTCATAACGGCGACACGGACACGGCTTCAACTTTTTATGACCATAATTGTCGTACTTGGTCAGCACCTCAGCTCGACACGGCCCCATATCCTCGTGTGCAACCCGAAAAAGCCGACAAGACCACCCGCGACAGCGGCGCCCGCAAACGCCAGATAATCAAACATCGAACTTCTCAATCTCTCGAATGATCCTGGTGAACGCGCCTCTCCACTCCGTCTCTTCATTCTCCTGAGACTGCATCCGGGACTGCGCAATCTCCTCCCGGCACACAAGCTTGAGGTGTTCGCCGAGACGAGTCGACCCCTCCGCCTCCTCGTAGGCCGACAAGAGCGAAGCGAGAACCCGGTCGAACAGGTTGGGGACGACGGACTCGAACGCGGCGAACACCTGATCCAGCGAACCATCGGGGTGCCGCGAGATCACCGCAACGTAGGCACGAGCCAGAGCGACGGCGTGCTCGGTCGACAACGGAGGCAACATGCGGGTCTCCTACCCAAGATGAGAGACAGCGTTTTTGCCAGAAAATCCCAAAAAATTTGTGAACTGGAATATGGAGATTGAGGAAATTAGGAATGGGGGAGGGGGGTGCAGCAGGGGGCGCGGGGAATTGGGAGTGGGGATGTCAGAGATGAAGATGTGAGATAGAGAGAATCGGGAAAAATGGGGGACGCCTGTCCCTGCGGGCGGGCAGTTCAGATGGTGAAATGCACTAGTCGGTTTTCGAGATACGGGAAAACCCCCCGACCGGGAGGCCAGGGGGCGTAGAGCAGGACGATCAGGCAGGCACCACACCGCCCAGCATCAGCATCCCATTCGCCATCGAGTAGTAGCGGGGGTAGGCGATGGCGGAGCGCAGTCGGGCCAGCACAGCGGCGGCGTCGGGGGCGTCAGCGGTGACGACGACCACGCGCATCGTCTCGGACGGGGCGGGCGCCACGGGGGCGACAGACACGCTCCCGGCGACGATCAGGGGCAGAACCTCATCGCGCAGGACATTGGTCATCGTGGTCGACTCGGCGGCGATGGTGAGGGAGAGGGCGGCGGGGGCGTTCGTGGTGTTCGTCATAAGACAACCTTAGCTAGCAGGGGCAAGCAAGTCAAGTATTTCAGCAAGATTTTTTAGCGCACGGCCCGGACGACCAGGCGTCCCGCACCGATCCACATGGGGCACACAACGCACAGGGCCAACAGGAACAGGGCGAGTTGGAACGCGGGCAGGGACAGGGCCATCAGGGCGCCACGCGTCCACACGGCCACGATCAGGCCCACCAGGAACAGGGCAAGGGCACCAACAAGGGCGAGGATTCGTGCTGCGGTGTTCGTCATGAGTAAGACAATACACACAACACACCAACATGTCAAGTAATACACACATACAAACATGTGTGACACAACACACACATAGGGCACAACACACGTACGTACACACAAGGGGGCACACGTACGCCCCCACCCACGTACAAGGGCAGGGGGTACGCACGGCACAGGGCCCCACAGGGGGGCAGGAACAGGGGCCCTGTGTGAGGGGGCCTGTGTGAGGGGGGGGTGTAGGAAGGGCCCCCTGTGTGAGGGCCCCTCCAGGGAAGGGGGGGGGTTACGCCACCTGGCCCGTACGGGGGCCCGTCAGCCACAGCGTCTGGCCCTTGACCAGGGGGATGGAACGGGGCACGGGCACCATGCGCAGGGCGGCCTGCTGGGCGGCCAGGGATGCCACCGTGTACCGGCGAGGGTGCACGTAGGACACGGGGGTGGCGGAGGGGGCGTTCGTGGTGTTCGTCATGAGTAAGACATTACAGCAAGGCAAGCAAACTAGCAAGGGGCAATTTTTCGGCCCGGAAACAGGGCACGCCAAAAAGGGCCCCCCGTGAGAGGGGCCCCGTTTGGAGGGGGGTCAGAAAGGGGGAGGCCCGAAAGGGGGAGGCCCGAAAACGGCCTCCGGGGAGCCGACCTCCACCAACGAGTCCAGGGGCAGGACCAACCACCCGTTGGAGAACAGAAGCCCGATCTGCGGAACCCAATATCCGGCGACCTCCCGGGAGGGGACTGGTTGGGTCTGCAGGAACATGCCGAGGTGCTCACGGCCGACCAGGACAGAGCCGAACGGGAGGGCGGAGGGGGAGGACCAGAGCTTGGCGGGGATCGCGGTGTTCGTCATAGGAAGAACATTACAGCAAGGCGAGCAAACTAGCAAGGGGCAATTTCAGCCGACCAAAGACTCGTCATAGGCGAAAAGCTCGTCACGAACCATCAGGCGAGCCGCCGCAACCGGCATATGGTTCGCCACCGCGACAAAGCGGGCCCGGAACACCGCCTGTCGCGCATCCTCGTCACCAGCCGCGTAGGAGAACCCATCGGGGCCGATAGCGGCGAGCACAGCAAGCCGATCCGAGCACGCGATCGACCGGTGCGCGTACCGAGAGTGCAGCTCCGACGACCAGCTTGCGTGCATCCGCTCGGTACAACGCTCGCGCTCGGCGATCAGAGCCTCGGAAGTGGTGGGCAGGTACACGGTGTTCGTCATAGGAAGAACATTACAGCAAGGCAAGCAAGCTGTCAACCCCCGGAGGCCACCCGTCAGAAAGGCACGTCCGACACCGCGACCGGCTCAGAGCAAGACGCGGAACCGAACTGCTCGCACGCCACGGATCCGACGAACGAAAGCAGATCCGCGCCGCCCACCCCGGGAGCAAACAGTCGCAGCGCGAACAGGCCGTCAGCGGCCATGTCGGCGTCCAGGCCGATGACCAGGCCCTCGATGAAATACCGGGACAGGAAGGCCGACGCGGGGGCGATATCGGCGAGGGACAGGACCAGGGAGGCAACGGAGCCGGTGTTCGTCATAAGCAAAGACTAGCACAGCAAGGCGAGCAAGGCAAGCATTTCAGCCAAACAAAATCCCGACCAGCACCGGCACCGCGAACAGCAGAAGCAAGAGCAGGACCCCGACCCGTTCATACCACACGTCAAACACGGGGGAACCCGCCCGGCGAGCCGCCAGACGGGCCTCCCACGATCCCGGCTCGTCCATCAGAGCCAGTCGGCAAGCTCGTTGGCAGCGGCGTCGAACATCAGGTCCCGAACACGGGCACCCGCGACGGTCGGCATGACGTGGACGGAACCGCCCCGCAGCGAACCGACGTCGACCAGCCCCTGCTTGGCGAGCTGGTCGATCGCGCGCCGGTCAACAACATCGAACCGGGACAGCAGCTTCGGGCCCGAAAGCGAGAGCAGGACCCGCATCATCGCGCGGGTGCGGGGGTCGGTGGCGAGGTCATCGGCGACAGGAGCTTCGGTGTTCGTCATGAGCACTACATTACAGCAAGGCGAGCAAGCTGTCAAGTCCTAACCCTCGACCGACCGGCGGAGAAGCGCCACCGCATCGGCGAGCGTGTCGTCGAGCCAATCGAGCATGTCCGCAGCAAGCGCGTCATCGGTCCCGGCCACCGGAAACAGCATGTCGGCGGTTCGACGCTCGACCAGGTCGGGCTCGCCACGGAAGCCGAGAGCCTTGACCTCCAGCTCCGCGCCGAGCACAGCCGACGCCGACACGGACACGGTCAGGAACCGCTCGTTGCCGTCGTAGCGAGTCCAAATCCCCGATAACGATCCCGAGGGGGTCGAGAGCCCGTGCGCGGTGCACGCGTCGCCGACCGCGATCACGAAGTCGGACATGAACTCGGGGAACGCCGTGGTGTTCGTCATGAGCACAACATTACAGCAAGTCCGACAAACAAGCAAGCCCCGGGCCGAGACCCTTTCGGCCCGGGGCAGGGGACATCACCAGGACAGCGTGTACAAACCCGGGGCCTCGCGGTCGATGCAGGCATCCCGAGCCGACGGCGGAACGGGAACACGAGCATCCTTGGCGAGCGCCATCACGTCG
>JBAYVO010000002.1:0-49261 GCA_041674545.1 Candidatus Nanopelagicales bacterium
TGCCTTCACGAAACCGTTCATTTCGTGATCGCGGAAGATGTCAAAGATGATGTTGAACAGCATCATGAAGTACACGATCATGAAGAAGATGATGATCAACGAGTAAAGAAATTGGCCGAATTCCATGTGCGCCTCAACGTTTCTAATGTCGACAAGGGCTGAATGCCCACCCGCCATTGTGAGGGTACGGCACCACGATCATCGGCATTGGGTCGAGAATGAGTGTCGTGGCTTACGGAACCGGCGAAACCACGCGGTAGTCAGCGAGTGATATGTGTCGAGTCCGTCGACGAAATTCAGTGGTTGTCCCAGGCCACAACGCGGTGACTCTGCCACTCGTGTCCTGGTACCAACTCGCGCAGCCGCCGTCGACCCAGACCGATTGACCGAGGCGGTCTTCGAGCTCGGAAGTGAACGACTCCATGACGGCAGGACGAACATCAAGTGCGACCCCGCGGTTGCGCGCAAGGTAGGTCGCCATATCAGCTGCGTACCGGGCCTGCGCCTCAATCATCAGGAGCATCGAATTGTTAGCCAGCCCGGTGTTCGGCCCGGTCATCAGCACGAGATTCGGAAACCCCGGCAGCGTCGACCCGAGGTACGCCGCTGGTGCGGTCTTGAACATCGCCAGCGCCATCGACTCACCGTTGGCTCCCACGATCACCGACAGGATCGAACGCTTCTGCACCCGGAACCCCGTCGCTAACACCACGACATCGACCTGGACCTCGCTGGTCGACTCCGCCTGCTGCCCCGCTGCTCCATCCGGCGATGGAATGACTCCGGATCGGGTTAATCGGGAGATCGACGCCGAGGTGAGAGTGACATTGGGGCGACTGAGGGTGGGATACCACGTGTCAGACATGAGCAGGCGCTTGCAGCCTGGTCGGTAGGTAGGGGTGACACGTGCGCGCAGGTCGGGGTCGGCAACGTGCTTGGCGATGTGGCGGCGGCCAGTGCGTTCTATCAGATCCAACATTCGCCCGGACCGCACGAACGAGTTGGTCATCAACTCGCGGCGCAGGAAGTCCACTCCACGCGTCAACGACATCGCAGCCGGAACTCGGTCATTGAGTTGCTGCTGCCATCTCGGCACCGTTCGGTCTCCGCGCGGCAACACCCACGGCGCCGTGCGCTGGAAAACGGTGACCGACTCCGCCACTGCCGCGATCTTCGGAACAAACTGCACCGCCGAGGCACCTGTTCCGATCACGGCAATCCGCTTCCCCGCGGGATCGAAGTCGGCTGGCCAGTTCGCGGAATGGAAGAGTTCGCCCTCAAAGTCGGCGAGTCCGTCGATCCTGGGAATGTTCGGCTCGTTGAGGGTTCCGGAACCAACGATGACCATCCTCGCCGAGATCGGCTCACCTGATGTGAACGCCACCGTCCACAGTTGCTCAGTGACGCTCCACGTCAGCTGTGCGACTTCACGTCCAAACTCAATCTTCGATTCCAAACCGAGGTGACCGACGGCGCTTTGCAGATACTCCTGAATCTCCGGCTGGGTGGCGAACCGATCCGACCAGTCCGTCTTCGGAAGAAACGAAAACGAGTACAGCGATGATGGGACGTCACACTGGCACCCCGGGTACGTGTTGTCCCGCCACACTCCACCGACCGCGTCCGCACGTTCCACGATGGTGAAGTTTGTGACTCCACGACGCTGCAGTTCAGCGGCGGCGCCTATACCGGCGAAGCCCGCGCCCACAATGACGACAGCGCGGTCTGCTGACGGGGCAATTGCCCTCGCCTCAGCAGCTTCAGTTGCAGTCACACTCCGGAATTATCCGCAACTCGGGGCTGCCCCTTAAGCAGGGGATGGGTTTCCCCACCTCAGCGGTCATTGATCGCGCGATGATCCTTGCTTCTGCTGCATGCTTGTCACGCGCCGGAACCCGCTGGCCGACACTGCGCGTGCCGGAGAAACGATGGTCACTCTGTTCCCCTCTCTCAAGGGGTATGAGCGGTCATGGCTGGCACGCGATGTCGTTGCCGGGTTGACGATTGCCGCAATCGCGGTGCCAGGACAGATTGCCGTGGCCAAGGTCGCCGGGATGCCGCCGACCACCGGGCTTTGGGTCGCGATCGCGGCGGGATTTGCCGCACTGGTCTTCGTCGCGAGCCGCCAACTATGGATCGGTTCTGACTCGACTACCGCGCCGCTGATTTTGGCCGGTCTGTCTGTGATGGCGGCGCCGGGATCGGACCAGTACGTTCGTCTAGCCGTCACCTTGACGATCATCATCGGCGTCCTGGTGTGCATCGTCGCGTTCGCCAAGATGTTGTGGATAGCCGAATTGCTTTCGCGAACCGTTGTCGTGGGGTTCATGGCGGGCGTTGCCGTCATCATCATCGTCGGACAACTGCCCTCGTTACTCGGGATTCCTCCCGGTGGCACCCACACGTTGCAGAAGCTCTGGCACGTGCTGACCAACCTCAACGAAATCAATCCTGCGGCGGCGGCGATCGGCTTCGCCTCTTTGATCGCGTTGCCACTATTCGCCAGGATCAACAAGAAGCTGCCCGGCGCCCTGCTCGTTGTCGCGCTCGCAACCTTGGCCGTGGCATTGCTGTCACTTAAGCGATTCGATGTCGATGTGCTGGGCCCACTCGATGGTGGTCTTCCTCACCCCGTTTGGCCTGACGTCTCACTCGACGCGCTGCGTGGCGTGCTTCCGACCGCGTTGGCAATCTCGTTGCTGGTCATCGCCCAGACCGCTGCCACCTCGCGCAGCAACGCCGATGCCAACGGCGCCCAAACTGATCTACGAGCCGACTTCACCGGTATCGGCGCGGCGAACCTCGCATCGGCGGCGACCGGCTCCTACTCGGTCAACGGCAGCCCCGGGGCGACCGCAGTCATGGCGGCATCCGGATCACGCAGCCAACTCGCTTCAGCGATTGGCGCGTTCGTGCTGCTCCTCGTTGTGTTGTTCGCGACTGGTTTGGTGGCCGACCTTCCAATGGCGACGCTGGCCGCCATCATGATCATGATCTCGGCGCGCATCATCAACGTCAAGGAACTCAAACGGATCCGTCGCTACAGCGTGAGTGCCTTCGTACTCTCGCTCGGCACCTTCGCAGCGGTTGTTGTCCTCGGCGTCGAGTCCGGAGTGTTGATCGCTGTCACGGTGTCGCTCATCGCCCGCGCGGTGCAGTCCTCTCGGCCCGAACTCATCGAGGTCGGGCGCCGTTCCGATGGCCACTGGCTACCGATCGATGAACCGCACGCACACCACAACAACGGCATCGTCGCGATCCGGCTGAACGGACCAGTTTGGTTCACGAACGCCAACTGGTTCCACGACGAGATCATGGCCAAACTCGAAGCCGACCCAGGCATTCGAGGACTCATCATCGACACCGTCGCGATCGACGACCTCGACTACACGGGCGCAAGTGTGCTCAAAGACCTCGTGATCCTCGTGCAGAGTCGGGGGATCGAAGTCGCCGTCGTCCATGTGGTCGGGCGCACTGACGAATCACTGCAGCGAATCCGGTTGACCGCAAAACTGCCGGAACATCGGCTCTACGAATCGCTCGAAGACGCCTACCAAGATCTTGCATCCACGCTCCCCGCGAGCGCACAATGACCGCGACACCACAACTGCACCGATGGAGGACCACCCATGTCGATTGAGAAGATCAAAAACTGGGTTGTGGTCATGTTCGAGAATCGCTCGTTCGACAACCTGTTGGGCCACCTCGAACACATCGATGCCGAAGACGGCATCCGCGGTAAGAAGATTGAATTGCCGTACCCCGGCGGCATCGTGACAGTGCACCCTGGCGCGCTTTACAACGACCCGATCCCCGATCCAGGTGAGGGCTACGCAAACGTCAACGTGCAGGTGTTCGGCCGCTATCTCCCCGAATCGAACCAGGCCAAGGCCCCCTACCTCGCGCTACCGGACCGAATGCAAGCGCCGTACAACGCACCCCTGCCAGGTGACGTCGCGACGATGGACGGCTTCGCGCTGGACTTCTATTGGAACTCGCTCTGGCAAACGGGGCGCAAACTCACCCACGACGAAATGGCCTCGATTGGCGGGGTGTTCACGCCCAAGACTGCTCCGGTCATCAACGAATTGGCAAAGGAGTACGCGGTCTTCACGAATTGGCACTGCGACGTCCCGACCTGCACGTTCCCCAACCGAGCGTTCTTCCACTCCGGCACCAGCCGGGGCAAGGTCGACAACGACATCGTCTACAACTGGACCGTCACCCAGGACCAACCGAACCTGTTTGACCGCCTGACCGAACACAACGTGGATTGGAAGTGCTACTTCGACGAATCGCAAGTTGTCCCGCTGACCGCGATCAACCTTGCTGGCGCCAAGCACCACAGTATGTGGAAAGACCATTCCCACTACATGCCGAGCTTCTGGACGGACTGCGCGCAAGGAACATTGCCGCGCTACTCGTGGGTCGAACCGCGCATGATGTCGGGCGAGGTCAACGACTACCACCCGCCGACAGACATCCGGGCAGCCGAGCAATTCCTTGCCTCGGTGTACAACGCGGTGCGCACATCGCCGCAATGGGAAGAGACGGCGCTGGTCATCATGTTTGACGAACATGGCGGAACGTATGACCACGTTGTGCCACCTGCCGCGATTGCGCCAGACGATTCGAAGTCAGAGATGGACTTCGCGTTCGATCGCTACGGAATCCGCGTGCCCACGATCGTCATCTCGGCACACACAAAGAAGGGCACCGTGATTCGTGATCTCCACGCGAACACGTCGATGACGCGCACCCTGCGCGAGTCTCTCGGTCTCGGCGATGCGTTCACCAAACGTGATGCCAACGCATCGCTGATCGATGCAGCCTTCAACCGTTCTGCGCCACGAAAGGATATGCACCAACTCGAGGTCCTCCCCTTCACACCAGGCATTACGAACCCCGGTGCGCAGGAGGTCAAGTACGGCGACTCTCCCGACAACCCGTTGGTCCTCGCGAAGTGGAAGAAGTCAGGCAAGGACTACGTGTCCGAACTCGGCCAGGCGACGCTGACGAATGCTGCCGCGATGCTCGGGATCCATCCAGACGATGCCCCTACCGAAGCCCCCGCAGCTGACTCACGCGCCTGGTTGAAGAAGCACTTCACCAAGGACGGCGCGTTGCACTTTCCGACGAAGGGGTAGGTGGCGTTAGGGCTTGGTCGGCCCGCAGCCGCGGTAGCAACGCATGGGGTCACCGCGCCATTGATCGAAGTACGGAGGCAGTTGGCCGTACTGCCCAGGCTTCCACTTCAAGCCGCTCCACTCCAAGTGCAGATGCTGTTCCGAGCGTTTGCACTTGTTGGATTCACCGCTCGTTCCCGAGCAGCCGACCGTTCCAATGAGCTGGCCTGCTACCACCGGTCCGGGTGCGATTGACACTTCATCGAGATGCGCATAGATCGCCTTGGTGCCATCGCGGAACGTGATCTTCACGTAGTTGCCGTAGCTGTTCGCCGCGTACTTGGGCACCTTTACGACGCCATCTGCCATCGCATAAACCGGTTCACCGATTGCGGCAAAGAGGTCCATGCACTTGCCCACGTAGGTACACGAGTGCAGGCCCTTGCCATGCAAGTAGTAGGCATGGCCGCCGTCGCGGAAGCGCGTGACTGGAGCAGCAATCGCGCCGAGCTTCGCGTCGGTCCCGAGGATGGGTGACGTGGTGCCGACCAGGCTCGCGGTGGTCTCGGTTGTGAGGTCACCTGCGCCTCGGCTGGCGAGTTCGCCAGCGTTGTCGATGTCGGCCAGCGTGCGCAGCCACGAGGTCGACGGAGCTGCAGCGATCGCTTCTTGACCGACCGTGGACAGGCCCGCTTGCAATCCTTCGCCGTCGGCGTACGCCTCGTTGGAAATGGAACTTCCAAAGCCGGTCATCGTGATCGCGGCGACAAGCAGTCCCACGGCAGGGATGTATAGACGTGCAGTTGTGAACTTCATGATGAGTGCCTTCTGGTGCGCCGAAAGGCCCTTGACAGATCCCGTCAAGGAGACTTGGTCTCTTATCGAGGTTAGGCGGGCAAATCGGACACTCCGAGGCCTGGCAACGATCTGTGAGCCAGGTAACTGACACCAAATGGAGTCATATTTGGACATTCTTCGCAGTTCGCAACTGCTGCACGGTGACGCAGCACACGTGCGTCACTCGAACGAGTGAACGCCTACGTACGAGTCAGTTGACCCAATTCCATCGCCGTGATGGACGCTGAGTGATCGGGCTCAAACGCAGCGTGTGCATCGCGCCACGTTAGCCATCCGCCATCCAGGTTGCGAACGTCAATTCCGTTCTCGGCGAGTAACCGGGCTGCAACGTGTGCGCGCTGGCCAACGCGGCAGTAGGCCACCACCCGCTGGCCATGCAGGCGGTGCAACTCGGACCGCAGATCATCGAGTGGAATGTTGATTGCACCGGGGATCGAGCCGTCTGCGAACTCGTCGTTGCCACGAACATCCAACACGGTCCAACCGTCCGCCGACAACGCGTCAACCTCGGCCCAGTCGACAGCTGCGGACAGGCCCGACAATCTGTTCTCAGCGATGTAGCCGAGTTGATTGATCGGATCCTTTGCCGAGCCGAACGGTGGTGCATACGCAAGTTCGAGGTCGATCAGATCAGTCGCGCGCAGCCCGGCACGCATCGCCGTGGCGATCACATCGATGCGCTTGTCGACGCCATCGGCACCCACAGCCTGGGCACCGAGAATGCTGGCATCGGCCGGGTCAATAAGGAGCTTGATAGCCATCGTCGACGCACCGGGGTAGTACGCGGCATGGTCGTTCGGATGCGTGTGGATGGCCAGGTAGGCCCGGTTCGCGGCGCGAAGCCGTTTCTCGTTCCACCCGGTCGTTGCCGCCGTCGTATCAAAGAGTTTGACGATCGCTGTTCCTTGGGACGCCCGGACACGGCTCGGCAATCCGGCGATGTCGTCGGCCGCCCGGCGGCCCTGCCGGTTCGCAATGTTTGCCAGTGGGGTCAACGTGGCGGATCCATCGAGCAGGTCGATCTTCTCGACGGCGTCGCCCACAGCCCAAATATGCGGGTCCATCGTCTGTTGGTTTGCGTCAACAACGATCCCGCCGCGGGTCCCAATCGGCAGTCCGGCAGCTTCAGCGAGCTTCCCGTCGGGGCGCACACCTATCGCGAAGACCACGAGGTCTGCCGGGATAGTCCGGCCGTCCGCAAGGTGGGCGACGTCATCGTCAATCCCCACCACGCTGTTCGACAACTCGACCGCGACGCCGTTGCGCGCCAATTCCTGTTCGAGTGGCCTGGCCATTTCAATGTCCAACGGGGCAAGCAGTTGATTCGCCATCTCAACGACGGTGACGTTCTTGCCTGCCTCGCTTAGGTTCTCGGCAGCCTCAAGCCCGATGAAGCCACCGCCGACGACCACTACGTTGCGGGCATCGGTGAGCCGTTCAAGCATGCGATCGAGATCTTCGATGTCGCGAAGCACAAGGCCGCGATGTGCGCCGGGAATGTCGGGCACGATCGGTGCGGCGCCAGGTGAGAGCACGAGCGCGTCATAGGCCTGGACGTACTCATTGCCGGTGTCGAGGTCGGTGACAGCCAGGGTCCTATGTGCACGGTCGATCGCGGTGACTTCGCTACGTACCCGCACGTCGAGCCGGAACCGTTCACGCAAGCTCTCCGGTGTCTGCAGGAGCAGATCGTTGCGATCAACAATCGTCGACGACAGGTGGTAGGGCAGTCCGCAATTCGCGAACGAGACGTACCCACTGCGTTCTAGCACGATGATGTTCATGTCTTCGCGTAGTCGACGCAGGCGGGCCGCAGTTGATGCCCCACCCGCGACTCCGCCAACAATCACAACTGTTTGTGTTTCCCCCATGAGTGCACGCTCCTATGTGTTGCCGCGGCCAACACGCTGACCACGTTGGCATTTGTGCCGCGTTTGACCGGGCCCTTGTCGGGCCGTCTGTGAATGGTTCGAGATGGAAGTTGGCTCGTTGATGAGCCGGGCTAGGCCAACGACATGAAGAGCTTCTCGAGCTCTTCCTGGGTCGCGAGTTCGTCGGAGTTTTCTAAGCACTGGCGTAGTCCGCTGGCGATGATCTGGAAGCCCGCCCGGTCCACTGCCTTGGATGCTGCCGCGAGTTGGGTCACGACGTCTTTGCAGTCACGACCCGCCTCGAGCATCCGGATAACCCCGGCGATCTGTCCTTCGGCCCGACGGAGTCGGCGGATCGCTGCCGCGGTCGGTTCTTCTTCAAGTTGCATAGGATTCCTCCTGTGTCGGATCGAAGCGTTAGCGCTTGGAACCCCAGCTGAACAGTGATCGCTTGGCGGGCTTGCCTTCCGAACACTGGCAGCGCTGCTTTGCCGGAACGCCGCGCATGACCGAATCAACGTGTTGACCGCAGCCGGTGTACGTCGCCTTGCCGCACGACTTGCAGGTAGCAGGACTGCACATGAGTGGACCTCCCAAAGAGTGGTGAGTGGAACTTACCCATTCACCATATACCCCCGGGGGTATAAAGTCCAGCCCGATTTCGCCCCTAGATTCGGGCGTCGATCCAGGTGATGACGTTGCCGATGACCTCGTCGCGCTGCGGTTCGTTGTACACCTCGTGGTACAGACCGTCGTAGATCTTGAGGGTCTTATCTTTCGATCCGACCTTTTCGTAGATCATTTCGCTGCCATGAGGTGGAGTGATGACGTCGTCACCGCCGTGGGTCACGAGGACGGGCATCGTCAACGTCGGCAGATCCTTCTCGACGGTGTCCATGCCGCTAAGCAGCTCCGAGCCCATGCGGGCCCGAACCTTTCCGGTCGTGACGAGCGGATCGTTGATGTACGCCTCGATCACTGCCGGATCGTGACTGATCTTGTCGAGCTGCAATCCAGCGACCCCGACATCTGGCAGTACTCGTGCCAAGACTTGTCCGATCGCAATGGTGATGTCGGAGATATCGTCCGGCTTCGCTGCTGCGGCCCCAGACAGAATCAATCCCGTCGCATCCGGCTGATCGCGAGTGACGTATCGCAAGCCAATGAGTCCACCCATGCTGTGCGCGACGATGAAGAACGGCAACGGTGCGGGGTAGCGCTCCCGAAGGATCTCCTTGTACGTGCCGAGGTCGTCGCTGAAGTCATCGAACTTGTCCACCTGGGCCCGCTTGCCTTCGGACAGGCCATGGCCGCGGTGATCAGGTACACCCACAGCGAATCCCGCGTTGACGAAGTCTTGTGCCAGTGCTGCATAGCGGCCGCCGTGTTCGCCAATGCCATGAACGATCATGATCACTGCGCGAGGCTTGCTCTTCTTCGGCGCCCATTCCTGCCACCGAATGACGGTGTCGCGGACACCCTTAAATTCGCCAGTGGTGTGAACGATGTCTGCGTTAGCCGCGGTGCTCTTGGTCATGGGTCGGGAGCCTACGGCTTTGAGCCCCACCGCGCTTGACGGCTCACCCGTTGGGCACGGTGCAACGTTGCGACGCTTGTGCGCTGAAGGCCGCAGATTTGACCCCACCTCGACACGAGGCCCTCTCATCCTTAAGTCGGAGACCAGGAGGGTGGGATTCCAAGAGTTTACATTTGGAGCGGTGTTGTAAAGGTGTTTAGCGTGTTAGCTTCGCATGTCAATCCGTCTCAGATCGATAGGACACCACATGTCAACATTCCAACCCAAGCGATCGGCCACGATGGCCCGGCGCATGCTGGTGGCGTTCCTCGCGCTACTCATGCCCGCCGCGCTGCTCGTCGGCTTTGGTGCCGCACCTGCCACCGCACACGGCTCAGTCGACACCCCCGCGTCACGCCTCTACTCCTGCTACTTCCTCCACCCTGCGAGTTGGGGAAAGCCGAGCGATAACCCGATGTGCCAGAAGCTCTGGGATGAACCCAACAGCTATCCGATGTATGACTGGATGTCGGACAACGACTTCGGCGCAAACTCACAGACGGAACAACAGGTCCCCGACGGCAAGATCTGTAGCGGTCCGAATGAGAAGTTCGACGTCGTCAATACGCCGGGCACCCAATGGCCCACCACCGACTTCCGGCCGGACAGCGACGGCAAATACACGGTCAGCTGGACCAACGTCGCGCCGCATCCGAGCAAGTACTACCGGACGTACCTGACGAAGCAAGGATTCGATCCAAGCAAGCCCCTCAAGTGGAGTGACCTCGAGAAGGTAGACGAGACCGGGCCAATGCCGGCCGCTGCGAAGGTCACCTACAGGATGAATCTGCCGCAACGCACAGGTCAGCACATCCTCTACACAATTTGGCAGCGCAGCGACAGCCAGGAAGCGTTCTTCTCTTGCTCCGATGTGATCTTGGGGGCCACTGGGACGCCGACTCCCACGCCAACTCCCACGCCAACCCCGACTGCTACTGCGACCCCGACCGCGACGCCCTCGCCGACGGCGACGCCCAGCGGCACACCGACCCCGATGCCACACGGCATGGTGATGACTCACATCGAGCAAGACTCAACGTGGGGCAACGGTTGGTGCGGAAAGATTGCAGTTCACAACGCCACCCACTCCAAGGTGCGGGTCGTGACGACGGGGTTCGAATTGCCCGCCGGTGCAAATCTGCGAGAGTCGTGGAATGGCACTGCAACGCGCGACGGCCAACGTGTGACGCTCACCTTGCCCGTCTGGGCGAGTGCTGATCCGGACCAGATCTACAACAGTTCCGGGTTCTGCTATGAGGGTTCCAACAAGGGTCCGCTCGCGCCGAGTGCAACGTGGCGCGACCTCGCAACCGGCCAGGACGGGTCGACCAACCCAAGCCCCACACCCACACCCACACCCACACCCACCGTGACACCTACACCCACGGTCACACCGACACCAACCCCCACACCGACACCGACACCGACACCGACACCGACGGTTTCGCCATCTGTGACACCAACACCGACGCCAACAAACCCCGGCGGTGGCGCAGTCACTCTTCCTTTGTCGACGAATGGCAACAAGATCGTGGATGCCACCGGCAAAGAGACCGTCCTTGCTGGGGTGAACTGGTTCGGATTCGAAACGAATAACCACGTCCCACACGGGCTGTGGAATCGCGACTACAAACAGATGCTTGCCCAGATCAAGTCGCAGGGTTTCAACACGATTCGAATGCCGTTCTCGCTTCAGGCACTCGATTCGAGTAGCACGACGAGCATCTCGTTCGGCAGCGGCAAGAACGCCGAACTCCAAGGAAAGACGCCACAACAGGTCATGGACATCATCATCGATGAAGCGGCGAAGAATGACCTGATGATCATTCTGGACAACCACTCACAGAAAGACGACAGCTACCAGTACGACCTTTGGTACGGCGACGGCTACACCGAAGCGCAATGGATCAGCAAGTGGGAAGCCTTGGCCGCCCGCTACGCGAACAAGCCGAACGTCGTCGGCATGGACCTCAAAAACGAACCACACGGTTCGGCAACCTGGGGTTCCGGCGCTGCGACGGATTGGCGATTAGCCGCCGAACGCGCGGGCAACGCGGTGTTGGCAAAGAACCCGAAGTTGCTCGTCATCGTGGAGGGCATCGAGAAGCAGGTCGCGAGCGGCCAACAACTCGATCGTCACTGGTGGGGCGGCAACCTTGAGGGAGTTCGCAATCACCCCGTCCGGTTGAACGTCGCGAACCGCCTGGTCTACTCACCTCACGAGTACGGCCCCGGGGTTCATGAACAGCCGTGGTTCTCCGATCCCAACGTGTCCACCATCCTTGCGGACCGCTGGCAGAAGGGGTTCGGTTACATCCACGAACAGAACATCGCGCCGATTCTCGTCGGTGAGTTTGGTGCCAAGAACGTGGGAACAGACACGGTTGAAGGCCGCTGGCTTCGACAGTTTGCCGACTACCTCGGATCAAAGGGAATGAGCTGGACGTACTGGTCGTGGAATCCGAACTCCACCGATACCGGCGGGGTGCTCCAAGACGACTGGACGACGGTGCATCCAGCAAAGATGAGTCTGTTGACCTCACTCATCAATCGGGAGCGGATCGACTTCGGTGGTGGCGTTACACCCACTCCGACGCCGACCCCAACCCCCACCCCGACACCAACGCCGACACCGACACCGACACCGACGGGCAATGGTGGGCTGAAGGTGGAGTTCGTGAAGGACTCGACGTGGTCATCGGGATTCTGCCGAAGCACCAAGATCACGAATACTGGGACGACGAACGTCAATACGTGGAAGCTGACGTTCACTCTCCCGCCAGGTGCGGCGATATCTAGCTCCTGGAATGGGACGGTCACCAAGAACGGGTCCACGATCTCCGTCACGCCGCCGTCGTGGGGTGCCAAGATCGCCGCAGGTAAGACTGTCTCGGTGTTCGGCTTCTGTGCCTCCGGCACGGGCGAACCCAGCAACGGGGTGGTCGTCTAACGATCCGACGTCAGGATGGTGGGAAGTGGTCGCTAGGCGACACCTTCCCACCATCCTGACGTTAACGAACGAGTTCGGGGAGGAGTTTGGCGGCGATACGGCCGGACTGGGCCGCGATTTGGCGGGGCTTCCCGTCGGCGCCGAGCATGTGGCTGATGACCACACGGATGAGCGTGTCAACGGCGTCGGCGACGTCGCGCTTTGAACTACCGGGCGCGTTTGCGGAGAACCACGCGCGCAGGGCCTCGTTCGAGGTCGCCATCAACGCTTCCGATCGGGTGGTAACAAAAGGGAGTAGCGAATCAGCGCCACTGGGATCACCATTCACGCCCGACGTCAGGATCGCTCGAATAACCGGACTCTTCTGGCCCTCGGTGATCGTGTACGACACAGCCCGCTCGACCGCCTTGATCGGAGTATCGCTACTCGCCTCCAAGGCGGCGCCAATCCCCGCCAGGAACCGCTGCACCTCGAACATCACGAGCGCTTCGCCGAAGCCGTCCTTGCTTCCGAACTCCGCGTACATCGTTGGCCGGCTCACGCCAACCGCTTGCGCAATCTGTCCGATGCGAATCTGATCCCACCGCAATTCGACTAACTGCGCGGCTGCCAACTCCAGCGCTTGCTCGCGGACCTGTCGCCGGAAGGCAGTATGGGGAGAGTCGGCAACCACGTGGTCATCTTCCACCACCACAGGCCGACGTGCGAATTGACTGCCACGATCCACCTACCTGCGTTGGAGACCAGCAGCCACATTCCAATGCCAAAGGCAAGCGAGGCCAGGAACGCAGCGATCTTTGCTTCACCGAACAATGGATAGATCTGCCAGTGGGTGAGGTAGATAAACAACGAAGCGCCCGCGACGAGTGCCACTACCTTGCCCAGGACAACTGGCACCCGAATTGTCGGCACCAATAACAGGAGCGCAAGGCCGACCATCACGACCACTACCCGAGTTGCGTTCTCGGAGTAGCCAGGCAAAGTCGCCAAGACGAGCACGAATACGAGGACGCGATGCTGCCACGTCTGTGCTTTAGCGATCGCCCAGCCGAGGGCGAAGACAAACAACACCAGCCATGGGGTGTAAATCGCCTTCGGGCCGGTCGCCGTTTCGATCACGCCGTAGCGCAGCAGCAACCCGAGTCCCAAGACCACAAGCACGAAGCCAAACGGCCAGCGCTGCTCGGCGCGATGCAGCGCAGGCACCGCCAGGATCATCACGCTGAAGATCAACACATAGACCAGCGCTTCAACGAACCAATACCGCCACGCAGCGTTCTCCGAATCAGGCGGCATCACATTGTGCACGAAGAAGACATTGGCGAAGCTGTACTCGCTATCAATCAGGACAGCGAGTGCCATCCACAACATGCTCGGAATCACTATCCGGCGGATGCTGACGAGCATCCCTCGAACTCGTTCCATCCTCGGCGCAGACGTCAGGTGGAAACGGGCGAAGTTGAATCCAGCTATCGCGATCAACAGGTGCGCACCGCCGCGAACATCAAACAACAGGATGTGCGAGCCGATCACCAGGAACACCGCTATCGCCCGCAAGAGCACATTGGTTTCGACCTGCTGAGTCCACCGTCGCCCTGCTCCGCCCGCGGATCGCGGAGAAGAGACTATCGGAAGTGCCGTGCCTGCGGCGGACTGCGCGAGCTCGCGGATCGACAACACGTGCCAATTCGGCGGGAGGGTGCGCAACAGTGATTCGACGCGAGCGGACAGCTCCACGTAGGACATCGAATCGCCTCGAAGTGACACGAAAGAGGAGTCCTCGGTCGCATCAGCGCGACGCAACACGGTCGCGTATTCCTTCAGCAGCGCGGAGGTCAGTTGATCCGGACCAACGGCCAATCTCCCTTCGACGGCATCCGCGGCTTCCTCGCACGCGCACGCTTCGATGGCGAGCCTTCGCAATTCAGCCATGTCGACCTTGCCCGCGGACCCTCGCGGAAGTTCGTCGACCTCCACCACACCGATCGCGCTGGGAGCAATACCCGCAGCATCGGCTGTCAGACGCCGGACGAGCTCGCTGTCGATCGTCGAGCACTGGCCGTCGATTGCTACTACTAGGCGCTCATTAGCGTCATCGGACAAATCACCAGCAGCAAGCGAGAAGCAGGTCACAACAAGGTCGTGCTCGGCCAGACGCACCTCGACCTGCTGGAGGTCAATGCGCTTGCCAAATACCTTCGCGAAGCGCGCACGCCGACCCACGACCTCGTAGAGTCCATCGGCAGTCACGCGCGCTAGGTCGCCGGTGCGCAGTTCGGTGATACTGCAGCCAAGCGCGAGATCGCTCGCGGTGATTGCGTAGCCCAGCATTACGTTGTCGCCGGTGTACACCAGTTCACCCACGTCTGGGGTTGTCGCCTCCTCGACGGGCTCCAGCCGTAATTCGCCCCCCGGCACCGGGATTCCGATGGCTTCGGGGAAGTCGACAGCAAGGTCCGGCGGCAGGTAGGCCATGCGAGCAGTAGCCTCCGTCTGGCCATACATGACGAAGAAGTCCCAGCCGCTGCGTTGCCCCAGTTGAGCCAACGATCGCACTCGCTCGGGCGCCAACCGCCCGCCCGCTTGCGTGACGTAGCGCAGGCGAGGCAGGTCCATGTCCGCAAAGCCGATTCGGTCGAGCAGATCGAACGAATACGGAACGCCAGCAAACGTTGTGGCACCGGATCGGCGAAACAGCGTCCAAAAGCACTCGTCAACCACCGACAGCTCCGTCAGCACAATGCCTGCGCCACGACTGAGGTGGCTGTTGATGACCGACAGGCCGTAGCAGTAGCCCATCGGTAGCGAGGTCGCCGCACGATCGGTATCGCGGATCTGCAGATACTCGGCGATCGAGTGAGCGTTTGCGTCAAGGTTGCGGTGCGATAGACGAACCAACTTGGGCGATCCCGTTGAGCCAGACGTACTCAGTAGCAGCGCAAGTTCCGGGTTGAGTTCGTGACTCGACACGTTGCGGTGGTTGTGGAGTTGCCCAGTTGAGTCGATCACGACATCGGGGTCGTACCCGTCGACAATTCCGGCAAGGCTGCGCTCCGAGTCGCCCGGAAGCAGAATGACGGGGTTGCCTGACTGCAGCGCAGCGAGGTACCAAACGAGCGAGTCAATAGTGTTCGTTGCCGCCAGGGCAACGAGCCGACGTTCCCCACCAAGGTGACGAGCAGCACTGTCAACCCGCGTTGCCAGTTCCGCATAGCTGAGGACTTCATCGTCCGTCATCACCGCAACCCGGTCGCCGAAAGCGGCGAGGTGGTCCACAAATTGGACCGACTTGCGGTCGAGTGGTGTGGAGATCGGTGGAGTCACGATCTACCAGTCTACGTATTAGGTAAGGCTTGCCGTATTTAGGGTTTCCTGTCCTTACTGCGCAGCCGGGTCGTCCGCTTCCCGGCGAACCAGCTTCGCGGGCCAATGAGGCGTCACGGTGTAGATATCGTCGGCCATCGCAACAGCTTCATCCTCGTCGTGAGTCACCAAGATCACTCCTGCCCCGAGGTTCACAAGCAGTTCTCGCACCTGCAAACGAAGCTCGCTGCGTAGCTGACTGTCTAACGCAGAGAATGGTTCGTCGAGTAGCACTGTCTGCGGTCGGCGGGCCAGTGCGCGAGCAAGCGCGACCCGCTGCTGCATTCCACCGCTGAGTTGATGGGGCGAGAGCTTCTGGGTGCCGGGCAAGCTCACGAGGTCGAGGAGTTCCTCGATGCGTTCGTCAGCGAGGAGCCGTTGCGCCCTACTTCGCCGCGGCAACCCAAACCCGACATTGCCCGCGACGTTGAGGTGGGGGAACAAGGCGCCTTCCTGAGGCACAAGTCCCACGTTGCGCTTCTCTGGCGGGAGGTAGGTGCTGTCACCGCTGACCACTGTTCCGCTGAGCGTGATGCTGCCCGCCGACGGACGTATGAATCCGGCAACTGCCCTGAGCAGGGTCGTCTTTCCTGATCCACTCGGGCCTAGTACCGCCGCGACTCTGGCATTCTCGACCGTCAAATCTGTCTGCGCTAGCACCGGAGTTAACCCATAGCCGAGTGTTACTCCAACGACGGCAACTGCGGGCGACGCCAGCGTCGACGCAGTGTCACTTTCAACTGCCATCATCGTGCCACCACCTCCCACCGCGTCGCGTCGCTATGCGCGGCCGGGCCTGACGGCCCATCTACGCGTTCCTTCGACGCTCTCACGAGGGGTACAGCCAAGACAAATGCGGGGATCGCGCCGATTGCAATGAGTGAGAGCGAATAGGGCGCGGCCGCCGCGTAGGCACCGACCTCCGACAGCGACCACAGCCGAGTAGCCAGCGTGTTCTCCCCTGTTGGGCGAAGCATCAAAGTGGCCGGGAGTTCCTTCATGACGGTGAGGAGGACGAGCAGCGCACCCGCGGCGATCCCCGGTGATGCGAGCCGCATCGTCACGCGGATGAACGTCTGTGCGGGTGAGTAACCCAAAGTGCGCGCGACGTCTTCCAGTACCGGCGGCACCGTGGCGACTGATCCTCGGACAGCTGCCGCGGCTTTGGGAAGGAAGAGCACCCCGTAGGCAAACCCGAGCAGCGCAACAGTCTGGTAGAGACCGGGAACCAATCGGGTGCCCACAAAGACGATGCTCAGCCCCACAACCACCCCCGGCAACGCGTGGCCGACAAACGAGAACCGTTCGAGGCCTCGCGAGAGCCGAGATGGGTAGCGACCAGCAAGCAGTCCGACAGGCAGTGCCAAAGCCAACGCGACGACCATCCCGATGGTTCCGTACCAAGCAGATGTCAGCGCGGCGGTCACCAGATCTGCCGTATCGAGCGCGGCGCTGGTGCCCTCTACAAGTTGTCGAAGAGTGGACGAGATCGGCACGATAAGTCCAACAACCACCACTGCGGTGAGCAACGCGTAGGCGGGAATCCGCCAGGCGCCGAGGCTACTCGGCGGAGGCTGCCGCGGCGCGGACGTCGCCAGGCGCGAGCGCTGTGCGCGGCCGCGAGCACGTTGCTCGACTGCAACGACCAGCATCGCCAACAGCGCGAGCAGGAGCGCCAGCATTGCCGCAGACGACCGGTCGAAGGAACTCCGATAGGACGCAAAGATCGCCCGCGAGAGGGTGTCGACGCGCAGGATCGATACCGCCCCAAAGTCGCTGAGGACGTACAACGCAACGAGGAGTGCGCCACCTCCAACCGCAGGCCAAATCTGTGGCAGTGCCGCGCGTAGAAACGCTGGGACTGCCCGCAATCCCAGCGTTCTCGCCACTTCTTCGTGGGCCGGATCGATGCTGCGCAGCGCAGCGGCCGTCGGCAGGATGACGTAGGGAAGCGTTACGGCGGTGAAGACCAACCACGCCGCCCAGAATCCGGAGAATCCGGGGAACATGGACACCCAGGCGAACGCCCCCACAAAACTCGGAACGGCGAGTGGCAGCACGACGAGAACGATCCACAGACGCCGCAAGCGGAGCGCCGACCGAACAACGAGCCAGGCAACGGGAACACCAATCCCGACAGTGGTGAGTGCCACCAAGAAAGACAGCGACAGTGACGTTGCGGCCGCGTGCCAGACGGACGGCTGCGAGAACACCGTCTGTGCCGTTGTCGTTCCACCCTCGATTGCCCGAATCGCGAGGTAGACCACCGGCACACACACCACCACGGCCACTACCCCTGCGAGCAGGAGGAGCAGCCGTGGGGCGCGTGCGATCAAATCAGTCCGACGGAACGCAGCATCGCTTGCGTGCCGGGCAAGTCGCTGAGGTCATTGAGCTTGACCGGTGGGCTTTGCAAGCTCGACAGCGGCGGCGATCCGTTGGGTCCTGGGACACCTGGAAGCAGTGGGTATTCGAACGTTTCGGTCGCAAAGTAGGTTTGCGAGTCGGTGTTCAACAAGAAGGCGAGCAGCTTCTCCGCATTGGCGTTCGTTGCGTTCGAGGCAGTCAACCCGGCGGCAGCAACGTTGACCAATGACCCCGGATCACCAGGAGAGGTGAAGGCTTGGGTGGCCTTCATGTTCTGCGCGCCGCCCTTTTCTTTGGCGATCTGGAACCAGTAGTAGTGGTTTACCAGGCCAATTCCAAGGGCACCGTCGTTGATCGCGTTCACGATGGCGACGTTGTTCTCAAACTTCTGGGCGCCATTGGCGACGATGCCCTCGAGCCATGCCTCCGTCTTGGCGTCACCCTCGGTCATGCGCATCGCGGTGACGAACGATTGGAAGCTCGCATTGGTTGGCGCGATTCCAAGCTGGCCCTTGTATTCGGGCTTCACGAGGTCGTAGACAGTTTTTGGTGGCTTCGCGACGATTGTCGAGTTGTAGACAATCGAGCGAGCCCGTGCGGAAATCCCAGTCCACTGGGTCGTGCGGTAGACCTCGGGGACGGTGGTGGCAACGCTGGCGGGCAGCGGCGCAAGGAGGTTCGCCTTCTCAAGCGCTCCGATCGCACCGGCATCCTGGGAGAAGAAGACCTGCGCTGGGGTGTTCGACCCTTCTTCAGCAATCTGAGCGGAGAGCTCTGCCGAGTCCCCGTAGCGCACGTTGAGTTGCACACCGGTTTGTTCAGTGAACTTGTCGTACAGCGGCTTTACGAGCTTCTCGGACCGCCCGGAATAGACCGTCAGGCTGTTCTCATCTGATGAAGACGACGACGAACAGGCGGCAAGTCCGACCATGGCAATAGCGGTAACACTGCTCGCAACGAGCAGCTTCTTTAGTGACTTCACAAATACTCCCCCAGAGACATTAGGCATGCCTAAGCTAACCGATTGCCTCTGGCGGGCATAGATCCGGGGTGAAACTGCCCGTGCAGACTTCCTGTCACGCGGGCGGCAACCCACCCAGGGTTAGTAAGGGGCGCCGACCGCTTTCGCCCAATCCGAATCAACGTGGAACGCACCGTCGGACACGCTCGTGACGACCACCGTCGCGGGTTCGCGGTTTCCGGTGTCAGCATCGAGACTGACCGATCCCGTCCATCCCTGCCACTCCGAAACGCTTCCCAGATAGCTCGTTAGTTGAGCAGCATCCCAACCGTTGTTCTCCTTAACCCCAGCGAGCAGGAGGTTCAATGAGTCATAGGTGTAGGGGCTCCAGGTCCCTGGCGGGGCGCTGAACATGTCTTGGAAAGCAGTGACCTTTGCGGCAGAGTCAGGGAAGTCAGCCGGAGCGGGGACTCCGACTACGTCACAGCGCGGAGCCACCGAGGCACCCGCATCTTGGATGTAGCCGTTGTCGTAGGAGGCATAGTCCAGCAGGCATCGGTAGTTGGTCGAGCCCGCCTTGCGCGGTGTGATCTCGGTGGCGATGGTGGCGCCCTCGGGGTAGTAGACGGCCGAGTAGATCATGTCCGGCTTCTGTGCCTGCGCGGCCTGCAGTTGCGTCGCGTAGCTCGACTGACCTGGGGTGATGGCCTGGTAGCTCGTCACTTTGACGCCGACCTTCTCCAAGTCCTTCTTCACCGCTGCCGACGTCGACACGGTGTAGTTCTGCGTCGAGTCGTACAGAATCGCCACCGACTTGGCGCCGTAGAAGCCGTACAACGCGGTCGCGGTGACTGGTGCAATCTGGCTCGTCATGGGCTGCAATGTGAAGCCCATTCCTTCGGTCGAGTTGTCCGAGGTTAAGCGCATCGGAACGAGTCCCGCCTTCTCGTACAACGGCAGCGTTTGCGAGCCGACACTGGAGTTGTACGGACCTATCACGCCGTTGAGGTCATTAGCGATCGCGGTATTGGCGGCGGCAACTCCGGTTGCTGCGTCAGCGGCATCGTCGATTTGGACGATCTCGACGTTCTTGCCGGCCACCCCGCCTGCCTTGTTCACTTCGTCGGCGGCGAGCAGCGCACCCTGCAACATGCCTTGACCAAGCGTCGCTTGATCACCGGTCAGGGGCGCTTCAAGGCCAACCTTCCAGGTGTCGGCGGGGCTGCTCGTGCTCGCCGAACTGCAGGCACCTAGCCCGACAGCAATGACGAATGCACCCGCAAGGGCGCCCATCGTTTTGGTCCCGCGATTCATAGCATCACCCGTCAGTCGAAGATCCTCCCGCCGAGAGTATCCCTGCGTTCAGGGTGGAGTCCTTGTCGAACAACCCGGCCGGTCCATTGACCAGTCCGACGGCTAGCGGGTAATCAACCCGATTTCGACAGCACGGGAGGCAGCGTTTGCGCGGCCACGAACATTGAGTTTGTTGTAGATGCTGATGGTGTCTCGTCGCACTGTCGCGAGACTGAAGTTCAGCACGTCTGCGATTTCCGCGTTCGTTCGTCCCCGAGCGATTTCTTGCAAGATCGCGATCTCGCGGTCGGTCAGCAAGCGCGGTGTTCCGGCAGTGGCCATGCCACGCGGAACGCTACCGATCGTGCCGTGCAGTTGCCGGTGAATATGTTCACCGACTGCGCGCGCGGACGCCTCTAGTTGAGCATCACCAACTACTTCGGCGAGATTCGCGATGATCAAACCCAACGAGCCTGAGCTCATCAGTGCCTCAGCGTCAACAGCGGCTCGGTCTACCCACGGTGCGAGCATCGGTAGCAGCACTCCCGCATGGTCGACGTCGCGGGTGATCACGGTCGCCTTGCCTAGGAATGCCAAGGATTGCAGCAGGCTTGATTCGTCATCGAGGAGTGGAAATGTGCGCTCGATTCGATCAAGTGCGTCGTCCGTGCGCCCGAGATCTGCCAGCGCACACGAGACGGCCGCGCTCGTCAATGGGTGCATCGGAACGAGGTCGATCAACTTCTCGTTCGAGTTGAGGTATTCAACGTCGCGAACGATGATCGAACGATGGGTGCGTAGCGCGTGGTCCATCACGAACGCACCAGGAATCCCAGCGGCCGTACCCGCGTCGCTCGCGAGCTGGCGGTAGCGCTCGAACGCTTCCCAGTCACCGTCGATCCCCGCCACGCCAGCACGCAAGCCGAAGGTTCGCCATTCGACTCGTGAGTCGCGCGCGCGTTCATTCATCCATTCGGCAATTGCGACAACCTCATCCGCGCTTTGGCGCTGACCGGCTTCAAGGTGATCAACAACAAGGCGGACACAGGCTTCCAGGGTTTCGAGTGGCGAGTTGAGTTCCAGGGCGAGATCTAGTGCCTCTCGACTCACCCTCAGCCGACGCTCAAGGTGCATGGGGCCGCGATGCGTCCATCGCCAGCCAAGGAGCGCGATCAGTCGTGTCTGTGGATCGCCGGAGGTATCGGCAAGGTCGAGTGCTTCGTCGGCACGAGGCTGGGAGATCTCCGAGCGAACGACCCAGGCCCATTGTTGGCCGTCATCGGAGGGTTGTGGGATCCGCATCTCAAGCATCGAGCGCAACGCTTTGAGTTGGATGGCCGCGGAGATTGTTGATTGGTCCGCGGTGTCATCGACGCGGTCCGCCATCTCCGCAGTGAGCGCCTCTTCAGCGAGCATCAACAATTCGAGGGCATCGGCGTTGCCCGCCCGCCAGTCGGGAGGAAACGCAAAACCGATTGCTGCCCTGGCAAGGGTGTACGCGTCACCGGTCACCGTTGCGAGGTTGGCCGCTTGACGGTATAGGTCGTAGGCGATGTCCATTCGACCGATTCGAACGTTGGCTTCTGCGCGCCGCATTAGTCGGCGTGTGCGATGAGCCAGGTCAGGATTCTCGCCCTGGTCACGTTCTTGGGCGATACCAAAAAACTGATCGGCATCCTCGAAAGCAAGACCATCAAAGGCCTGCACTGCTGCAGAGTCTGCGAACCCACAGATCTGTTCATCAGGTACCCGGCCATTGCTTCTCAACGCATATGCCAGAACAAGCCCCCAGTCCGGTTTGGTTGCGTTGGCTAGCAGTTCTGCGTATCGCGCACTGATTTCGCCCGCCATAGCTTCCGGAAGATCATCGATCAGGCGTGATCCCAGCAACGGATGCGCGACCTCAAGACTCACACCTCGCCTCATCAAAATCCCCGCCGCGATACCCCGTTCGCAGGCATCGGCCACTGCCGTTTCATCGATCGCCAGAACTTCTGCGAGCACCGCGGTCGCGTGGTCGCCGGTCAACACGATCGCGGCCAGTACTCGCTTGTCGGATTCCGAGACTGCGCCGAGGATCTGGCTGATCGCCTCGCCAACCACTGCGGGTGTCTCGATTTCGCGATGAGTGGCGACAGCAAGTTGCTCGACAACGTTTGCGGCAGTGCGGCCTCGTTCCAAACCGACAATCGTTCCGAAGCACGCGAGGGGATTCCCACCCGTCAACGTCACGAGCTGAGCAGCGGCCGGTTCGAGCTCATTGGTTTGCAGTGCCGGATACCGGTCAGCGAGGGTCCTAAGAACCTCCGGCGCGCTTAGCCCGGTGAGGCCAATGACGCGAGCATCGCTGGGGCCTTCGATCAAGGGCGAGGCCGAAAAGTCCAGCCTTTGCGTTGCGACGATGAGGACCGGCTCAGACATCACCATCGGGGCGAGGTGCATAAGCAAGCGCCGGGATGCCGCATCTGCCCATTGAAGATCTTCGATGACGAGTACGACCGGGGCCGGCAGGTCCAGGAGCAGCGTGAGCATCCTGTCAGCGATGTCAGCCATATCAGGCGACTGTTCATCACTGAGCCCGAACACAAACCTGCTGCCTTCGTCAGGCACACCCAATTTGCGGTCGGCCGAGGTGGCGACCGACCGCCAGAGCCGTAGCGGGGATTCGGTGACTTCATGCGCGGCGACGGTGAGCACCGACCCAAGTTGTACCGACGAGGTGAACTCTCGGATCAGCCGCGACTTGCCAACGCCCGGCTCTCCAACAACGATCGCGACGGCCCCACGTTCGTCACTGGCGTTGCGGTAGCACGACCCCAGCAGGCCAAGTTCGCGCTCGCGGCCGACGAAGGAGAGCTCCACCTTGCGACCCTACTGGGCTGGGGACCTGCTGCTGGCCCCAAAAATGAACCAGTTGGTTCATTTTTGCAACATCGCAGGCGATTGCGCCCGGAGTGGCAGTCACACCTGACGGACTTCTCTCGGACGTCGACACGGACCAAGTCTCCCCAGTAGGTAGGAGATCGCGGGATCAGCCGCCAACCTGCGCAGTCACGCTCATGGCTCGACTATCTCGCGGGATAGGGTCGCAGGGTGCTGAATCCCACGACCGGTGTGCACCGCGCGGTACGCGCTGGTGCGTTGGGTGGGACATGCCTGCTCATCACCGTGCTGGGGCATGGAATCGCTAACGGACATTCGTCGGCGTTCGGCATCGCCCTACTCGCAGTCGTGATGACGGCAATGGCAGTCTTCGCGACCTCGCGGGAACTGAGCTTCGTGAGCCTGCTCGCGTTCGCTGGGTTCACCCAGATCGGCGCGCACCTCCTGCTGTCGCTCCTTTCACCGGCGACCAACTCCCATCTGTCCGCGACGCCAACCTTCGGCTCGCGCGGCCATGACCATGCCGCTTCCGCGCACACCGCACTCACGAGTACCAGCGTCGCAGCTGAGTTTCCAACCTCGATGCTTGCAATGCACCTCGGTGCCTGTCTGGTGATGGCAGCAATCCTGCGTCACGGCGAACGGGTGTACTTCCAGCTGCACCGGGCCCTGCCCGAGATCTTGCGGGTTCTCGTTGGCCGAGCGGTAATCGCGGTACCCAGACTCGCGCCAGTCGCGCGGCAAGCACGCGGACTCCGTGATGCCCGCGAGGCTCTTCCTCTCGTCCGATTTATTGCAGAGCCGATACAACGCCGCGGACCACCCGTCGCGTTCGCATCTAGATAGCTGCCATTCACGACCTATTGCGATTCGCAGTCGTCCACGTTTCGCCCACGCTGTTCGATCGATCGCGATCTCTACTCCCACCACATCAGAAGCCTGACGCTCGCCGCCAACAAGCGCGGCCATCGCCAGGTACCCGAAACACACCCTCCTTCTCACGTTTTCGAAAGGTCTCCTCATGTCAAAGAACCAATTCAAGGTCCGCGCGGTCTCGGCAACTAGTGCCCTCGTCATCGGCGGCGCACTCGTGGTCGCGGCAGCGACGCCCGCTTCGGCTCACGTCACCGTTTCATCGCCGAGTGCAACTCAAGGTGGCTACGGAACGATCACCTTCAAGGTCCCAACCGAGTCAGATACCGCAAGCACGACAAAGCTCGTGGTGACAGTTCCGGAGAACGCTCCGCTCGCCTCCGTGACCTACGAACCCGTACCGGGGTGGACGACGACCGTGACCAAGGTCAAACTTGCCAATCCGGTCACGGTTGGCGAAGCCACGCTCACCGAGCGCGTCGGGTCGATCACCTGGACCGCAAACAAGGATTCGGGAATCAAGCCCGGACAGTTCCAGACCTTCCCGATCTCGGCCGGACCACTGCCCAAGGTCGAATCCGTGACGTTCGACGCCGCTCAGACATATAGCGATGGCGAGGTTGTGAACTGGAACGAAGTTGAGGTCGCGGGCGGCGAAGAGCCAGCGAAACCGGCGCCTGTGCTCAAGTTGGCGGCTGCGGGCGCCGCTGCCGATGCTCACGGCGCATCGCACTCGACGAGCGAAAGCACCGAATCAACGTCAAGCACAAGCCCTTGGTCTATCGCGGCTTTGATCGCCTCAATCGTTGCCATCATCATTTCGGTGATCGCGATCGTCGGTTCGCGTGCCAAGCGTGAGCAGTAACCAGGCGTCGCAGGTGGGGTGGGCTTATGGCTCACCCCACCTGCGAGTTCGCGCAGCTCTGTTCGCTGTGGCGGTCGCCCTCGTCGCCTTCATATTCGGGGCCGCATCGCCGTCAACTGCTCACGATCAACTACTGATGGCCTATCCCGCCGACGGATCCATCAGCCCAAGGGCTCCGGCAGAACTCCAACTGACGTTCTCGCAATCACCAATGCCCGGAACAGCGACCGTGGTTGCGCAAACCAACACCGGTGCATCGGTCCCGCTCCCGACACCAGCCACGAACCGCGGCGTCGTGACGGTCGCGTGGCCAAGCAACCAACCTGCCGGAACCTACCGTGCATCGTGGCGCGTCACGTCTTCCGACGGGCATCCGATCAACGGGACGTGGACGTTCACCTACGGCCTGACATCCGCGCAACCGATGATCGAGCCGACAGTCTCGGAGTCGAACAACAGCGACGGATCTGGGTTGTGGATTGCGTTGAGCGCAGCCGTCATCGTCGCGGTACTCGGTGGAGCCGCGGTGCTCATGATGCGACGGCGCGGCCGAAGCGAGTAGCGCGGCGCGGCCGCATCTACGCTTGTCCCGCTCTAGGAACCGGTGATGCAGGTTCCTTGCGAGTTCTTCTCACACGTTTGACCGTCGGTCCAGGTGGCGCCTGTGAGGTTCGCGTTGTTGAAGACCGTGCCAATAATGCTTGCACGATCAAGATTGGCGTCTTTCAACATGGCTTTCGAGAAGTTCGCGCCATCTAGCTTCGCCGCTTGGAATCCCATCGACCGCAATTCAAGGCCGGTTAGGTTTGCCAGACTCAAATCGGCGCCCGCAAGGGTGCCCTTGATCTGATTAAGATCCACTTTGCGCAAGTCGGTGCTAGCAAGGCGAGCGTTGGCCAGGGTGGCGCCCGTCAGGTTTGCTTCGGCAAGTCGCGCGCCCGAGAGATCCGCGTACGACAGGTTGGCCTTGGTCAGATTCGCGGATCGTACGTCCGCCATCGTGATCAAAGCGCGGCTTGCGTCAGTACGCGAGAGGTTCGCCTCCTGAAGGTTAGATCCCGAGAAGTTGGCGGTCGACAAGACTGCTTCGCTGAGGTCCGCACCGGTGAGGTTGAGGCGGCTCAAATTGGAACCAGTGAGATCGGTGCCAGACAGATCAACTGTCGCAAAGTCAGGCAGCGCCACTGAAACGTTCGTTCCAGTCATAGTCGCTTCAGCGAGGTTGGCACCCTTGAAGACTGATCCCGTCAACTCGGCGCCAGAAAGCACGGCTTCACTCAGATTGGCTTGCGCCAAGCTTGCAGATGTCAGAATGCTCCGGTTGAGGTTGGCGCCCTGGAGGTTTGCCCGGTTCAAGATCGCCCGGCTGAGGTTGGCGCCAACGAGGTTCGCGCGTGGCATCTGTGTGGCACGGAGATCAACACCGGTGAGATCTGACCCAGTCAAGTTCATACCCGCCATGCGAGTTCCTGCCAGGATCGTGCCCGTCAAGCCTTGCCGCCGCATATCGATCACAGCACCGGTCAGATCGGTACCGCTGAGGTTGACGCCAGTGAGATTCGGTCGGCCGAACTCGGTCGCACTGAGACTGGCACCCGTGAAGCTGGCACCGGTCATCAAGGCGGTCGAGAGGTTCGCGCGTGCGAGCCTCGCCTCAGTGAAGTTGGCACTAGTCAACACTGCACCTTGGAAGCGTGCACGATCGAGCTTGGCACCGCGGAAGTTCGCACCAGCAAGGTTTGCTTGGCGAAAATCTGCCCCAATGAGGTTCGCTCCCGCGAAGTCACGGCCAGCCAGGTTCGCACCCCTGAACGATTTTCCGATCAGGGCTTGATCGATGGCGGCTGGATTCTCTCCGGTTGCCACGCTCGCGTCCGCCGCAGATCTCGCCGTAGATTCGTTGGAATCAGACGCCTGTGTTGCGACCCATATTCCTGCAACTACCGCACCCGCGACGACCAGTGCGCCCACAACGGCGGCGACCACACCTCGGCGAGCACCTGGCTTGTCGGCGGGCGAGTCCAAGACCGAAGGTTCGGTCGGTACCGGCAAGACACTCGGCGCCTCTTCAAGCGCGTTGTCAGTCATCGTGGGGCTTGCCTTCTCTCGTGCTCATATTTGACCATCGACTCCGAACGGGCCACTGGAACCGCGGAGGCGGAGCGATTGCCCATTGGAGTCGCCGCAACTTTTGTCTCCGATGAATGACAGTAAGTCAGGGACGACGAGCAACGTCCAACAATGCGGATTTTCCGAAAGAATCACTCTTTGGGTGACGATGTGTAAGCAGTCGCCCGAACGTCAGCGAACGGTGACACCAGACTGGTGGTACATCAGCGTGGCCGCGACTCGCGAATTGATTGCCCGATCCCGGTCTACGCCCAGGACCGTGTACAGCCGCGCAATCGTAAGTTCCACGGCCCGAACCGACCTGCCCCGCGCGATAGCGATCTGCGCATTGCTCAGGCCAGAGGCCACCAGTCGCAGTGTCGCAGCCTGATTGCGAGTAAGCGCCGGAATGCCCTGCTCGTTGTTGTGATGAATGCCCGGCAAGCCTCGCGCTGCCCGGTCGATGGCGTTTCTCACCACTTCAAGAGAAGTGATGTCCGCCTTCACGAGGTACGAACAGTCTCGCAACGACGGCGGGTCATCTTGGACCAGGTAAGGCGATCGGTGATCACTGATCAGCACTGCGGGGATTCGACGCGCCTGCGCAGCCCTGATTTGTGTGAGGAAGTCGAGCGCAGATGGCCCGAACGTTGGGACCAATTCGATCACAGCAAGATCAGCGTGAAACTGTTCGTCGTTCAAATCGGCCGTGGTGTTGCCCTCAACGTGCGCGACGGAGAGGCCGAGCTGAGTTGAAATTTCCGTCACGTACGAACTCACGATGACGTTCTTCACTGAAACGAGGGCGCGCTGCGACGGCCACTGCATTGCCACCTTAACCGGACCCCTCGCCCGCCGCTTCGAACGGCTGAGGCGACCGAGCAGAATGTCTATGTGACATTGCAACGTGCCACATAGGCATATCCCGGAGACTCACTGGCGACACGTTAGCTGGAAGACCCGTTCGCGCGTCATCGCGACCCGAAACATACGGCCAATGCTTGCATCTTTCGTCTCTCTTGTCATTGCCTGTGCACTCGGCTCAAAACAAGCGGCACAGGCCGTCAACTCTGGGATCGCGATGACCCCACATGGTTGACGGCCTGTGCCGTGTTCAACGTGAAGGCGCCGCAGATTCGCGGCGCCCATCTCCTACACCAACAGTCCGATCTCGTTCATCGTGAGGATGATCGCTGCCATCGCTGATTCACGCGCGAACGGCAGGTGCGTACGCATGTTGCGGATCGAGTCTGACCACGGGAAGCTGTCGTACGACATGTCCCAGTGGTTCGCGTGGAACATCGCCATGTGGATGGCATCCGGACCCGGCAGTGCTGCCTCATCTTGCGTCAGCTGCATATCGTTGTCTGAGTCGTACTTTGACAGCTCCAGGTAGCCCTGCAACTGGAACGGCGGAACATCTAGCTTGCTGGTCGCGCCGCTGAAGTAGAACTGCGGAATGCGCAGCGACGCCAGCGTTTCGGCGTTTTCAGCCAAGAATGCTTCGCGCTTGGTCGTGGTCAGGGACTCGATGGCGGCGAGCACATCGACCTCGTCTGGGCGACGTTCGAAGGCGCCGAGCGGAACCATGGGATAGAGCGAATTCATCATGACCGTCGTGCCAGCAGCAGTGTGCTGGAGTTCTTCGAAGTTGGGGATTGCGCGTGCGTTCTTCAGCATGCCGTCTGCAAGCCATGAACCCCCGATTGCGCCCGCCCAGCCGAGCACTGCCTTGATCCGCGGAGCGAGGTCTGGGCGCTCGGCCAGGAAGGTGAGGATGTCCGGCCCACCCTTTGAGTATCCGATCATGATGACGTTGCCGGGAGGCGTCGGGTTGTCATCCGCAGTGATCAGCGAGGCGTCGGGATCAGCCGCGACGCCGATACCACGTTCCATCGCGTTCACGATGTCTTCGACGTTTGCCTCAGATCCACGCATCGGGTGAACATCGGCACACAGGATGTCGACGCCGAAGCGTGCGCGCATGACGGGAAAGACCTTCTGGAACGCAATGCCGAGCATTCCAGTGAGCAAGCCGGGCACAAACAAGATGCTCGTATCTTCAATCTTGCTAGGGGTTGCGATCGGCATTTCAAGCTCAAGTTCGGCGGGATCCAGATGCTTGATCATGCGGTGGGCAACTCGTGCGCGGTCGACCTTCGAGTCGATCAAGCGCACGGGGAACGGCGCACGCGACGCCTTCTGCGCGTCAGGGTTTGCGGCGGCCTCGGTGATGAAAATGTTGCGGTAGCGGATGCCGATCCATTCGGAAATCACCGGGTCGGCCATCGCTGCCGCCGGATCCTTTTCAAACGCGGCACGCACCAGCTCGATGACGCGCTCGAAGTTGCCTGCTGCTAGGGCGTCTTTGATGGCTGGGTCCGAAGGGGCGGTTTCGTTGGTGCTGAGTTCTGTGGTCATAGTTTCGGGACTCTAGGGCGATCGCGCAGGAGACTTCACGTTCAAAGGTCCCGATTTCACCCCTTGGTGCCTTATGTGCGGGCAGCGCATCATTAAAGGCGGATGTAGAGGCGAGGGCCGTCACCGCACAGCGAAGCTCGTCGCGTTGCTTAGAGCAGGTCAAAGAGCCAGTGACAGAATTCAGGAATCACCGCACGTCCATTACGCCCCGGCGGCTACCTTCGCAAGTGGCGTCAAGCTTGCGACGCTCGAAGACTGGATGAGGATCAAGGTCGAATCGAACTCCGCCAAAGCCGTGGCTCCCAACGGGAGTTGAACGACTCGGAATGCACCTCGATCTGTTTGTATTTCTTTGCCCAGCGTTGCCCCATCGCCAGGATCAGCCGAGATGAGTTTGTCGGCCTTTGCGGCCGGCGCCTCCGGGAACACCGTGATCAGGCCAACACTTTGCGAGTCCTTTGAGACCGCGTAGGTCGTCGACTCTCCTAGACCTGGGATGCGACTTGGCGCGGTGACTTCAATCGCCAGCCCGCCCTCCGCCGCAGCCGCCGCTAGCCCCGCTGGAACACCGTCGCTCGCTCCCGCGTCGGTCGGTTCTGGAGCCGCTCCGCGGGTCGGGCCATCCACAGCCGCAGAAGTCTCCGGCGACGGACTTTGACCCGCAGTCGAACATCCAGCCAGGCCGATGCCAAGCGCCACCAACAGTGCCGCAGATCCTGTTGAGTTCATCGTCAATCCTTCAGTTCGGCGATGCGCTTGTCGTAGTCCTTCTGGACTGCGGCGATCTTCGCGTTGTAGTCACTGGTGATCTGCGCCCGAGCTTTTGCGGCCGTTTCTTCCGCGTTCATCAAGTCGAAGAGCTTATTGGCGAGCAGACCAAACTGCGTGGCTGGGAGCAAGGTGTCATTCCCACCGTCGCTGATAAAGGCCAGGGGGTACATCCCAGCGAAGATCGTGTCCCAGATACCGCATTTGGCGTCTCCCAACTCAGCGGTGTAGAACATCGTCAAAACCTCGCGGGTGGTCTTGGTCTTGAACCCTGGGTACCCGCATCGTTCTACGGTGTCGTACAGCGCATCAAGTTCTGTTCTGGCATCAGCTGCCGGCGTCCCGTCGTCGATCGCCTGTGCGAGGGAAACACGGTCCGCCTCAGCAAACATTTCACTCGTGAAGTACCGCTCGTTCGGAGCTTCGGCAAGTACCTCCGCAGTCCGCTTCGGCACATCCGGGATAACGACTGCGGCCAGCTTCTCGTCACGCTCAACCTTGAGTGCCGCGATCTCAGAGTCACGCGCCTTTGCGAGTTCAGCCGCTGTCATAGAGACGATGGTGAGTTCGGTCTTGCCAACCTCTGGCTGGAACGATTTGCGCTTACCCACCGCGGTAATCGCGTAACTCGTGGAGGTCCCCTTCGGCGGGGCCATCCCGGTGAGTTTGCAACTCGTCGCAGTACCCGGCACCGTGCAGGCCGCACCTCCCGGTGCTGCCGTCACGACGTAGGACTCAGGTAACTTGCTCCCGCCGACTGGTGGCGACCACGTCACATCGACAACACCTCCGCCAATGTGCGCAGCCTTGAAGTTCACCAGCGGTGCCGGTATCTCGGGATCAACAACGTGCAACTGAGTCTTGCCGACCTCAGGGTGGTAGTCCCCGCGGTTTGCCTGAATGGTGAACGTGTAGGTGGTATCCGTTCCGGCTGGCGCCAGCTTTGTAATGTCACAACTCGTGGCCGCGCCATCCACGGTGCACGTACGCCCACCAGGTTCGGCCTTGACTACATAGTTCTCTGGTGGTTTGTGGCCGTCGTTTCGTTGCTGCCACGCGATCCGCACTGTCCCGTTACCCACATTCGTCGCCGTCACGTTGTCTACGGGGGTCGGCTCGTTGGGATCAAACATGGTGATCGAACTCTTGAGAACCTTCGATGGCTCCTTGACGCTCCAAACCCGCACGTCGAGCTTCTGCCCCTTCGTCATTTGTTTGAGGCTTCCTCGACGGAAGTCTTGTGGCGCGGAGTTCTTCGTGGCGGGATCAATTACCAGCATCGCCAGGTTCTTCTCTTTCTGATCTGACGTCATGGTGATCCCAGAAATTCGCTGCGATCCATCGGTTTCAACCTTGACATCGATCACGGACTTACCGAGTCCTCCGCCGTCAAGGCGCCCGGTGACCGTCGTGGCTCCGAGCAACGGCGTCGACCCCTGTGGAACCGGGAATGCCGTTGAGTCTTGGACGTAGTGTTGCCGGGACTCCGGATCGAATGCCGAGCCTGCGCTGCGTGTGTCGAAACGTAGTTTCGAACCTGGCCGGACCACAAATGGCGTGCCCTTGTCGTGCATTGACGCGAACAACGGCGTCAAACTCACCTTGCCGTTGGCAACCGGGACATCGAAGAGCTTGTGGTTGTCTTCGGTGTGCACAGCAAGGTTAATCGCACCCCAATCAGGAACGTTCGCCATCTGGATTTCACCAGTGCGTAGTTCCCCTTGGTCGTCTGCAGTGAACTTCCCCAGAATCGTGAGATACGGATTGTTGTGGTTGCGACCCCAATAGTTGCCCCACTGGAGTGCCTGATCGAAGACTGCCTCAGCCGAGTACACCTCTTGTTCACACCCTGCGGTTGTACTCGCCTCATCCCACCCAGCGGGGTAACGGGTCTGTTCTGGTGAGGTTCCCCCGGACTTCACCGGAACGTTCACTAGACGTGTTCCCACAAACCGAACATCAGGTTTGGTAGGCGCGACGTTGTAGAAGGACACCTTGTCAAGGTCCCCACCGTTGTACGTCCACTTGCTCGCCGGAGTGGTGTTGCCCAACGACGTATTCGATGCCGTCAGATTGTTGAGCGTTGTTGCTCCGCCGACGACGGTAGAACCAACGAGCGTTGAGTTATTCAACGACCAGTTATTCAGGTCGTTTTGCAGTTCCGCGTTGCGCATGCATGTGTTCTCAGCGACCATCGCATCCGAAGAGTTCAACGACGCGTACGAAAGATCGGAGTTGGTCAATCGTCCGAAGCGCGTGTTTGTCCCAGCAAGCTTGCGCGCTGTCAGATCTGTGACGTCGGGAATCACGGAATTGCGGGCTACTGCCCAGTCAAGATCCACTCCACGAAACGTTGTGTTCTGATTGAAGAACCCGGTCAGATGTGACCGGATTTCGTTTTGCGGCGAGGTGTATCGCGGACCAAGGGTGGAGTTCTCGAACGTGACGTCTTTGATGTTGGGACCAACGTCAGACACGATCAAGCGAACCTGTTGCGTCGATGGGTCGGTTGCAACAAGAAAGCGATTGGCGGGTTCAGTCGCCAACATGCTGCCCGCGCCGAGTCCGGTAGTGGACGGGATCGGAGCTGCCCAATTCAGTTGTTCCCCGGAAGCGATCTGCGCGACAGGGACCCTGCCAAGCTTGCCGCCCTTGAGCGGGCCTACGTAGAGATTCCCGTCGCGGTCATAGTCGACGAGAGACGGACGTGGATCCTGTGAACCCTCGTCTTCGCTATCACCTTTGTATCCGGTGATCAGAGAACGGATGGTGCCATCAGGGGTCACGACTCGTACTGCACGATCACGAGTGTCTGCGATAGCGATCTCTCCCGATGGACTGACCGCAACGTCATTCGGCGAATCCAATTTCGATTCGCTGGCTGGCCCGTGGTCACCACACGGTGTTGATTCATTGCACGGCTTGCCGGTGGGGCTTCCGGCCAAGCGATCAATGTCGCCTGTCTCGAAATCGATGAATCGGACAGAGTTGTTTGCCAAGTCAGCGAAGTAGAGCTTCCCATTGGAAAACTCCATGCCTGCGGGCTTCGCTACCCGCGCCTCTTCGGCCGGACCAGCATCGCCGCTGTAACCAAGTCGCCCGTTCCCGGCGACTGTCGAGATCGTGTTGTCGTTGAGGTCAACTGCCCGGATCAAGGATGCCGCCTGATCGGCAATGAACAGGCGATTGCCGTCGGTGTCCAACGCGAGACCAACTGGCTCCGACAGGTCAGCGACCGTCGCATCGCTACCGTCACCACAACGATCTATGTCAAAGGTGCACTTTCGCCCGGAGCCGGCGATCGTATTGATAACGCCCGTCTTGACGTCGATCGCACGCACTCGCCGGTTCCGTGAATCGGCAACGTAGATGGTGCTGGAGTCATCGGTGATCAAAACGCCCGTGGGACCCGAGAACTTCGCTGTTGTTACTTGCGCACCATCACCCTCGAACCCTGCAGTACCGGCGACCCCTAACGATTGGGAAACGAACGTCCGAAGAGGTGCGTCAAAGGTTGCCCAGCCATAGTCCGTTGCGCACTGCGCGTGCGGCCCTGTACCTGTGAACGGCAGCTTGCACGCGCCTTCCGGCGGTTGCCACGACGTACCACGCAGCGATGCACCGCGGAAGGTCGCGCCCTGCAGATTTGCGCCATCGAACCTGGCGCCGTTGAGAACGGACGACTCGAAGGTCACACCTCGCAGATCTTTGCCCCGAAAGTCATAGCCTTCGCATTGCGCCGCGTTCTCCAGACAGCCGGCCGCGCCAAGCAACTGGTCGGTGTCATCAGCGGCGTTTCGCGAAGTATCAGAACTACCGCATGCCACCAGGCTTGATGCGGCAATCAGACCCACCAACGCAACAGCAATTCCTCTGGTCCGTGTGGTTACACCTCTCATCGGATGCCCAACTCTCGTACTCGGTTGTTTCCGGTATCCGCAACAACAATGGTTTCCCAGGGAGTAACGGCTACGCCTTCCGGTGCGTTGAACGTCGCCGTCAGCGAATCGGCGCCGTCGCCAGAGAATCCGCGCGCTCCCGACTTGTTCGCGACGATCCCAGGATCGGCGATTCCAAAGGTGTTCCAACGTGTGATTCGGTTCTTGCCGGCCTCAGAAATGACCACGTTGTCCGCTAAGTCGATCATGAGGTCCGTCGGCTCGTCGAGGTTGTAGTCGTCACCGTCGGCATCTCCAATCACGTACTTCGTGACCGTTCCAGTTGGACCAATGGATCGGATTTGGTTGTTGCCAGTGTCGGCGATCAGAACGTTGCCGTAGTTGTCGAGCGCGATCGCACGAGGACTGTTGAAGCTCGCCTTAAGCGCGGTCCCGTTGTTGCCCAGGCACACGATCCCTGCAACGTTCTTCGTGTTCGGGCACTTTGCCCCCGCGGCCGAAATCTCCGCCGGTGTTGACGTTCGCTTGCCGACTCCGGCGAAGTTGCTGATCACACCGGGTGCACCGTCCTTGCTGGTGATGCGCCTGATCTTCTGATTTCCGGTGTCTGCCACGTAGACCGAACAACGCTGGGTATCGCAGTCGACGGCAAGTCCCATCGGCCGGTTCAGTTGTGCCTTGATCGCGGCAATGTTGTTGCCGCTTGAACCCGCGGCACCAGTGCCGGCCAGGGTCACGATCGTTCCGTCAGTCTCAATACGGCGGATCCGGTTGTTGCCGGTATCTGCGATGTACACCCGTCCGGCAGGATCAACTGCCAATCCCGTTGGGGCGTTGAGCAGAGCCTTGTTCGCGGGACCGCGGTCACCCTCGAAACCTGATTTGTCTTCGACCCCAGCGACGATCGACGTAGCTCCACCTTGGGCCAAGTCAATCTTGCGCACGACGTTGCGTCCAGTGTCGGACACCAAGACAATCTTGGTTCCGGTATCGCCGCGCTGGTAGGCAACGACCCGAGCCGGTTCGGCCAACGTTGTTGCCGAGGTGCCGCCCGCTTCTGATCCTGTCTGGCCAAGGATGGTCGAGACGTACGTCTGACAGAGATAGTTCCCTGCCCCTATGCATGGCGGAGGCATCGGCGGCGCGGACTTCGGCAACTCCTTACCCGCACATCCAGTCGTGGAGCTCGGCCGACTTCGGTCTGGGCAGTCAGCGACAGTTGTGAACGACTTCGCTCCTAAGCCCTTCGACGCTGCGTAGGTAACGGGGGCTGGTGCCGAACCACTACCAGTGTTGAACTTCCAGGTGCCGCCAGCACTTTGCGAGGCGGCATCGGGGAACTCGCTCTTGTCCAGGACTGCGCTTTCGAAGTCACTACCGAACAGGTAGGACCGTGCGAATTCGGCACTCGTCACTGTCGCGTTCGTGAACTTGCAGTTGATGCACTGCGTGCCTCGGAAGCTCGAACGATCAAGTTTTGCGTAGCTGAAATCGCCGTTGGCAATCAGTGCGTCGTCAAGGCGAGCATCGCCCATTTCCGCGTTCGCGAACTTTGGGGTCTTACCGGTGGAGAATATGTAGGCGCCTCGAAGACTCGTGCCCCGAAGGTCACTGCCCGAGAAGTCCGCACCCCGCGCGTCAACGGACGTCAGGTCCGCGCTGCCCTCGTTACCGCTAACGCCGCGGCCGAGTTGGGCTTGGGTTAAGACCGCGTCGCCCAACCGCGCGCGGGTGAAGTCGGCTCGATGCGCAGTGACACCGGACATCACTGCCTCGTACATGCTGCTGTTGCGGAAGTTGGTCTCTTGCAGGTCCGCTTGGGACAGATCGACTTGCTCCATGCTCAAACCGGAGAAGTCAGACCCCGCGAGCGAGGTCGTCCCCGTGAACTTGACCTGCATGAAGTCTGGCCTTGCACCCAAGAACCGTGACTTTGTGATCGACATATTGGGAGCTTTTGTTTCACGCAGGTAGTCGCGATTCTGTGGTTCGACTAGGAACGAGGTATTGGCGTAGTTCTGGTTGCCCCAGGTTCCCTTCACATCCGAATCGGCATCTGCGTTCTGCACGAATCCTGGATAGGCAATGACTGAGTCCTCAACGGTCAGCTTGTTCTTCGCCCACTCGATCTGGTTCTTGACCAAGGTGGGGTCGATGATCACCTTTGAGAAGGTGACCCCAGATAGCTCGGCACCGCTGATATCGGAGTCGTACATCTGTGTCTGCGTGAACTTCGCGCCCGCCCAGTTCGCCTTTGTCGCGACTACGCCAGCCAACTGCGCTGGCCTATCAGAGGAGACGCCAAACACCGTGTTCGAGAAATTGGAGCCCTCGGCGAAGGTCGTGTTGTAAATGGTGGCCCCGGAGAAATTGCTACCAGACACATCGACTTTCCCGAACGTGATGCCGGTGATGTCGAGGTCCTTGAAATCACACGCCGTGCAACTGCCCGTTTGTAGGAGCTTGCGAATACTTGGGTCGGCCGACTCGTCTCGCAACAGTTGCTTCTTGTTGACCTTTGCTAGCCCTTGGAGTTTTTGGCGTTCCAACTCCCGCGCAGCTAGAGCGTCCTGATAGTCCTGACCCGCCTGAAGCCCCTCATCCACATCAGGTGCAGTCGCAAGCGTGATCGAGGTGTCATCATCCTGACCACCAGCCGATCGACTCGTCTCTGCTGTGTTCGCGCATGCACTTACCAGCAGCGCGCCGACGACCGCCAACGTGGCGAACCTGACTTGCGACTTCTTCATAGCGGTACCTATCAGCCTTAGGCTCGTCTTGGAGTGCGTGGGACCCAGATGGAGACCGAGGGTTGCCTGGTCGACTGGCCTGACAATGCCTTGATCGATTGGTAGTTCAGCGAGTACACGTCTCTGAACCAATCGACTGCCATTCGGCCGCTGTTGACCTTCTCGACTCTGAACAGTCGGGTCTCAGACTTCGGTGCGTAGACATCAAGGACGTAGTCGTTGATCGTCGTACCAGCGTTCCGGTAGCCGAGCACGTAGACGTAGCCGTCACCGTCGTTGCCGACGTCCAATAACGTCACACCGGGATCAGTTGGGGCGTAGAACTGTTCTTCCTCAGAGTTGCTGTTCTCGCTTGCAAATGCTTTGACTGGAACGCCGAGCAGATTGAATGCCGAGAGTCGCTTCGCTCCTTGTTCGAGGATGACCAACACGCCATTTGACGAGACGGCCAAGCCGACCGGCTTGTCAAACAGTCCTGGGCGAGCACCGTCCTTATTGCCCGGCCCGCCAAAGACAGATGCCACCGGCGCGGTGCCTTCATCGACGGCGTGGGACTTCAAAGCCGGGCGAAGGATCGACAGTTGCGCCGAGTCAGTATTGATACCGGTGATGAGCCCGCCCGGCGCCAAGGACGCCGCATGCACTCTCGTTGGGATGTGCCCGTACACCTTCTTTGGATCGAAGACGATCGAATTGTTGCCGAGAGCCAATTTGCGAATGTGGTAGCCATCTTGCTCGTCAGCCGTGGCTGCTACAGGTTCAAGAAGCCACGCTTCCGCGACGCCGTTGGTTCGATTTTGCAACGGATCCGTCAGCACGATCGGTGGATTGCCGGTGTACGTGGTGCTCAATTCCGCGGCACTAGCGCCAGGATCTTCGGAGCTGTTCAGCTGGCGCACGAACCACTTGCCGGCCGATTTGTAGACGTACCCCATCAGGCCCGTTCCGTGCCCATACATGACCGAACCAAGCGTGAAGTCGGCGTCATGAATGGTGCCCGGAACTTCTGCTCCCTGCGCCATCACGTAGCGGCCACCAGCAACGTCAGTCGTCCAACGACGCTCAAGCCGGGACTTGCTCCCGAGTTCAACGGCGTCCTCGAGCACAGTCACTTCGATAGAGTCTTTGACCTCCTTGAGGTTTGAATTGTCGAGCCAATCGGTCGCTGCGGAACCGACTGTCCAACCATCCTGGCTCAGGATCGTGATGATGTACTGAATCCTGCCGCCAAATGGGACCTGCGGAAGCGGGATCTCTAATGGTTCGGTACGTGGGTTCTCGAAGGCGGGAATGACGGCGTACGTGGAGTACTTGTCACCGTCGATGACCTCGATGGTTTCTTTGAAGCCCGCCGGGAGGTACTCCTTGCCCTCGGTCTGATTCTCCAGCAGCACAGTTACCTTCCAGCACGCTGCCGACTTTGAGAAACCACTATCGAATTGCGGCTTTGCCGTCAAGACTGCGTCGTAGGTTGCAGACAGATCCCAGTAGTTTGTGTCGTTCTGGCAAACCGCCCCGGTCGCCTGACCCACCTGGGACGCGGCGCCAGCCAATGCCGTCACGATGTAGATCTGCCCGTAAATCGGAATTGCTTTCTGAATGGTTGACTCAGTTAGCGTCTCCAGGTAAAGGCCCATCGCCTTGTAAATAAACCTGTAGGTGAGGAAGTCCAGGATCATCTTCGAAATCGCGATAATTCCCGCCGAAATCTGATTTGAAGTACTGGCCAGCCTTCCTTTCATCAATCCCTCGATCAGACCGAACACCGTCTCGATCCAATAGATCGCACCGAATCCAGACTTACGACGCTTCGCGATGTCCTCCGCCGTCAAGTAGGTGATTTCGATTTCACCATCGTCATGCTTGATCGTCTTGTAGTCGCTTGTCGTCTGACTACACATGTTTCGGAATCGGTTGGCAGCAATCGCTTGGCTGAGGAACATCAATCCTGGAATTCCGATGTCGACGACTGCGGTGGTGAACACAGCATCTTGGTACCAATCGGGACGGACGTAGTGATTGTCCGCAGTGTCGACGTAGGCCGGCAACAACTTTGGCTTACCATCTGGCCCCAAGACTTCGGTTCCATTGGCATCCAACTCGACAGACTTGAACAGATCCCGCCAGTCGTTGCCAGTGCCAAGTGATCCCGCGATTACCCGTGCTCGGACCGCTTCCGCCGGCATCGGGATCGAGATATCCAAGTAGTTCGAATCGAGACCAACCGGCAGGCCCATCACAATGGGAATTGATTCAAGCAAACGAGCCCCAAGGCGCCACGTTGGATCCAGCTTGTTGTTCGACAGCCGATAGTCGTCCGGTGGTGAAATCGGCAGATCTCTAGAGTCAAAGTACTGAACGCCGAAGGTGACAGTACGGTCGAGGTTGTTCCAGACGCGAAGCTTCAGCTGAGTCCCGCCACCCTGTGCCTGGCTTGTTTCTTTGAGCTGCACGTACATCCCGTTGCGACTCTTCTTTTCGCCCTGCAGGACTGAGTAGTTCACCTTGGCGTCGTTTGATCCGCGGAACTTCGCCAACACTCCGCCACCCGCGCTATTGCTCCTGGCTGCGTCGCTAACGGTTATTGGGCTAGGTGGAGTGGCCGGCATGACCGCCCAGGTCTTGCCACCGAGGTCGTTGAGGTCGGTCTCAGCGTTGATCATTGCACCAAGGTCAGGCTCGGCCTGGACAACTTCATTGCCTTCTGCAAGCGCTGCCTGCAAGGCGGCTTTGTAGTTGAAGATGAGGTCGCGAGGAATCTCTTTGCCTTGCCACTTCATGCCCATCTGGACGAAGGGGATCAAGGTCTTTGCCGGGAGTTCACCAATCTCCGGATCGACGGAGATTGTCGGTTCCCCGGGGGGCTTCTCGTAGCTAGTCCCGAGCCTTGGGTCAAGAGTTTGCGGCACGATCTTGCCGGACTTCACGCCCTTCACCATGTCTTCGAGAATCCCGTACGGGGCCCTCGTCTTCTTGGCGAGTGTTTCGATTGCCTTGATGAGCCCAGACAGGCTGCCGGTGCTTGCAATGAGGTTCATGGTGATTGCCGCGGCAGCGGGGTCAACAGTGCGAATCCACGGAGCGCAATAGACCAATCCAGCTGACGTCGCCGAGTTCACATCGATCGTGTCTCCGAGCGCTACCGATTCGTCGACGTTGGTTGGGAGCCCGTTACTGCCTCGAAGTTTGAGACGTTTAAGGACTTCACTTTGCCCAAACAGCTGCTCCAATGATCGCTTGTTCTCGGTTGCTGCCAGGGTCACCCGTCGCTGTGCCCCCTGCGGAACCAAGAACACCGTCGATACCGGAACCTCCTGTCCGGTGGGCAAAGTGGCGTAGACGATCGCCATAGCGACACGGCTCTTGGACAATTGCAGCTTCTCCACGGAGGATCCGTCAGTGCCCGCGACGTAGTGGCTCATGAACTCGCGGTCGAACCGATGGCCCACCGGATTCTGATCGGTGAATTGTGCCCAGGTATTCGCGGTGTGCGGCATGATCGGAAACTCTTTGCCCGCCACCCAGATGGACAGCTGCTTTGGCTTTAGGAGCCCCACCGTCGGCATCGCAAAGTTGAGCATTCTGGTCTCAAAGCCGTTCTCTTCACCCCCGGCAGCGCGGTTGAGCAGAGAATCATCTGACTCAAACAATCGAGACAACGCAATTCCACCAGCGACAGCGGCTCCGGTGCCCGCACCGACCCAGGTCAGAAACCGCCTGCGCGTTACTTCCTTGGTCGCCTCGTCCTCTTGCTCGGGTGTGAAGCGGTTCAAAGGATCGCTCATGATGACCTCGTTCCTCTAGTTCTCTGAGGGGAGTGGAAGGGCTGCATTCGGGGAACAGCCCGTGTACTTTTCGCCCGTTGTCGGATCGGTTTGCTCGCCGTACGCTTCTGGCTCGCACAGAATGATGTCGAGCAAGGTTCGGCCCTGAGCTTTGTACTGGCGAGTACTCACCTTCACGGGCGCGTTGTCGGTGCGCGCCGGCGGCCACATCGGCGTTTCGGTAACTGGCGAGGCCTTTGGCAGCACTGTTGGCGCAGCCTTGGGCAAGCACTGGTTAGCATCCGAGTTGGCGCAATAGCCGGGACCAACGTCCGCTTTCCAGGCGCCACTAGTGTTCGAAACGTTGACCTGAACCTTGCCCCACGGCCCATTGGCGTAAGTGAGGGAACAGTTGATGTTGGCTTTGTCAACGGCACCACCCTTGGTGACCATTCCGAACCGCCCGGTCTCAAGCGGCGCGATCGTTTGCGAGGCTTGGAGATCGCCAGCAAACTTGCCGGAATCACACGTCATCAATCCACGAGTCATCATTCGTGTGGTGTTGTTGAAGACGGACGTGTAGAAGCAGTCGGATGCATGGCAACTACCCGCTGCTAGATCCGGCCACTTCTCTTGGCCGGGCATGTCATCACAGTCATCGTTCGCCCAACCATCTGGCAGTAGCGTGTGGCAGTACTTGGCGTTCCCAACGTTGGCGTCGTCGAAGCCTTCCGCTTTCGAAAGATCCGCGTAGTAAAGCTTCGTCTGCTGCAGAGACGCACCCGACAGGTTGACCCCGTCAAGGAGCGCGCCGGTCAGGTTCGCGCCGCCCAGATTGGCGTTGGCGAACGTACTCGTATCGCCACCGGTGGAGTCGCTGAACTGCGAGAAGACGAACTCAGCTGGGGCCTCCGCTACTGCCTGTTTCATGCGCAAGCCACCGACGCTCGAGTTCGCAATCAATGGCGAGTAGAGCTTCGATGCACCAACCGACAGTCCGTCGACAGTTGCCCCGACCATCGCGATGCCATTGGTCTTCGTCGACCCATCGCAGGTCAGGGCCGCTAGTTCCTTTAGCGATGCCTGGAACTGATGTGGCTTTTGCGAGATTGGCTTATTGATCGTGTCCCCGAGCGGGATGGTCTGGTACTTGCCCGCAGAGGTGTTGAGCCAGCCGCTCGGGAACAGCAACACTGAACCGGCGAACGCGTTCGATAGGTCCGTGTTGATCGTGACGTTGTAGGGGTTCGAGCCGCCCGGAACCATCTTGGTTGACCAGTTGCTGGCACTGCGGTAGTCGTTGTTCGAACCGTTCTTGACAACGAGGTTGTCAGTACACGTACTCGGAATGAAGGAGGCGTCAGACGGCGACTTTGCCGGTCCACCGCCGTATGGTTTGGTCACTTCGGTAAAGAACGGGACCAGCGAACGTCCAGGAGCAAACCGAGCCAGCGCTACCCCAGTCCCGATCGCACCAGGCTTAGTTTTGGGATCTGTCGTTTGGTTGTACTGGGGCACGTACGGGAACGGCACCCCCGTCTCAACCTGGCTCAGGAGCGTGGCAGTAGGAAGGTAGATCGCCCAGCTACCTTTGAAGTCATTTCTGCGCAGGAGCTCGGTCTGACTCTTGATCGAGCTTGTGTTGACTTCACAGAAGTTTCCTGGGCCAAAAGAACCCTGTCCATTCTCGGCCACGATTGAGTTGGCGCAAGGTCCTAGTTGAGCAGTGAACCCGTTCCAACTCGGCACCGTAGTGAAACCAACCAGTGAGCCGTAGGCACCGCCCCCACCCTTCGGGATTGTGGTGGTAGGCGTGCCTAGCGCCATTGATCCGTCAGTCCCCATGTTCCAGGCGATGGCCGCGCCCTTGGCTTGGCCATCCAATCCAGTACCGATTGGCGTTCCGGTCCCCCGCGGGGCACCAACATCTACCGACAGCGGGATGTCGTTAGGGAGGCAACTGGCGAGCTGGAACGATAGTGCGTAGTACTGGAGGTCTTGCCGCAATCCCCCTGGGAACTGCACATCGCAATCAGTGCCGGCATTGCGATCAGGTTCCTGAGCGGCCTCGGGGGATCCGGTCATGCCACATGCAGTTGCAAGGAGCCCGACAGTCAATGCCGCCGCCGTCACCGATGCAAACTTGACGGTGCTAATCATTGGAGAAGTCCTTCTGGTAGGGGGGAAATCGTGTCATTGACTCGTCGACTCACATCAGAAATAGTTGAAGACTGACGATCCGCGACCACTGATCTGAGTCATCACGGCTGTCTTAAGTACCGCTCCCTGCTGCAAGACTCCTTGCCCCTTCAGCATCGCCTTTCGGGTCCAGGCAGCAACTCCCTTGCCAAGTCGCGACTCCCTCACATAGGAGACCGCAGCCTTGATCGTCGGGGTGAAGTTCATACCGATGGCGCCACCTACGGCACCACCAGCGAGCTGGAACAGCGGCTTGAGCCCAAGTCCGGTGTACGAATCAAAGGCGTCGCCAGCGAGTCCTCCGACACCCCACCCAACCGTGGCTCCAGCGAATCCCTTACCCGAGGACGTGCCAATCGAGATTCCGGCTTCCTTTATCGCCGGGATGGCTTCTTGCTTCATGACGGCAGCAACCTTGCCGGAGGCGTCTTCAAGTCCGGTCGCCACTGTTTGACCGACCGACGTGATTGTTGCTGGGACGTTCTGCAGAGCCGTCACACCTTGCTCAAGCGTTGCTTGAGCATTGTCCGCTACGGTCTGCAGCGCTTCGCCCAGATTGTTGGAAGCTCTACCAAAGTAGTAGCCAAGTCCACCGGCGATTCCCGTGAGCGTGGCACAAATGCCGTTGAAGCTCCATGTGAGCGAGTTGTTCATGCTTACATGCCCGTAGGTAGTGATCTCCTCCGAGAGGAAACCCATTCCGTAACCCTCGAGGGCGTACATGGCACCTACGATGATGCTGGCCCATGCCCCGCCCTTGGCAAAGTAGTTGAATTTCATCATGCCCTTGAACATCGCAACGCCAAGGGCGCCCGTAACGAAAGTCCACGCGACGGCGAAGAAACCCGCACTGACCGCATCCATGCCATGGTGGCCGCCTGTCAGTCCATTCTTGATCCAATCGCCCATGGCCGTGGTCCCGCTGGCATCCGAGAAATTGACTGGATCGCCGTTTCCGTATGAGTACTGACCTGCTCCGGCAGCAACCTTTGGATCAGGCTGCATGAACGTCCCTAGGTCCCGACTAAATGCTCGAACACCCACCGTCGACAATCGCGAGCCGGGCATATTGGCCGTTGACGGGTCGCTGTTTCCGATCTGTTCACCGTACGGTCCGACGAACTCAGGCGCCCGGTCTCCTCGGCTTCCGTCGGCAGCTATCTTGAGCTTGCCAATGCCCGAGAGACTCGGAATCGTCAGTGTCCCGCCTTCGATCGCTAGTCCGCCGGCCAATGTGATCATGATGGCCGCGTCGTTGTCGGAGTACAAAACCCGTGGCGAACCGCTTGGTGACGAGTAGCCAAGCTTGATCGTCTGAGTCTTCGGTCCTGCATCGGCACCTGGCGCTGGCTGCGCCGGGGAGGCCTCCGTTGGCGCAGGTTGATCCGTCGATGCAGATTCGCTTGGTGCCGGTTCGACAGACTCGTCACCACTCGGGATTGCAGGCGTAGGTGGCGCCTGTGGATCCGGCTGCTCGGTGGCGGAAGCCACCGGTGCTTCTGGCTCCGTTGGTGCTGTGGCGGACGCGGCAGGGTCCGCTGGGACCGCTACCTGTGCGTCACCGGATTCAGTAGGTGCGGTGGAATCGCCTTCAACCTCGCCCGCGTTTCGCTGTGGTTCATCCACAGGCATGGGAATCGCGGGGACGTTCGCTGCAACATACTGATCAAGAATCTGATTCTGGTTGGTTCCCAGTTTGCGGCTCTTGGCCAACAGCGCCCTCGCGTCCTTCCACTGCGCGTTCGACAAGCTCACCGGTGCAACCGTTGGTGCGTTCATCGTCTGCTCGTACACGCGACCGCTTAGATCGCGCTTGAGTTCGAGGATTCCGCCATCCGGTGTTGTCGCCCTGCTTAGCTGCTCAGTTGCGTCATATTGCAGGTTCATGTTCCCGATTTGGGTGTAGTTGCCGTTCTTGTCCCACGAATTGTCAGGAATCGCTGCCTGAGGATTGGTGGTGGAGACCACACGATCATTCGCGTAGGTGTACGAGTAGTGGCCTGGGAGCTGATTGCAGTCCTTCGGCGTATCGCCTGGGTTTGCAATCCCCGCCGCGGAGCAGATTCTCCTACCGTCTTGATCGTAGCCGTAGTTGAAGTCCACTCCAGCAATCGTTGCGCGCTTGAGGACTGTCCCACCTTGGTAGTTGTACTCCGCCTTCTCGCCGGCAAACTCGGTCGATAGCAATGACTGACCCAGCGTGGTCTTGATCGATTCCTCGATCTTTTGCCCTGACTTCAAGGTCCAGGTCTGGCCCTCGAGTTGGGCGTTGTTGTCGTAGCGTGGTTGTAACGACATCGCGATGTCGGGGTACTCGACGCGCTTCAGCTGCATTCCATTGCCTGGGCCGGCATCTCCCCAAGTAGTGCGCTGGACCACAATCCCGCCAAGTGCGGTTGATGTCATATAGCCCAATTCGTTGTAGCCGTTCCGAATCGTGATGGACTTTGCTTGTTTGCCGTCTTGCGGGGCTGCCGTGACAATTTCGTCAGTGATGTTGCCCTTCGGATCCATAACAAACTCGCTGCGGGTCCCGATGGCGTCTTCGTAGGTCTCAACTTGTTGAGTCCTATTGACCGTCTGCTTGACCGTATGGTCAGGCTCGCCCTCAGTGCTGGTGACAGCGGTACTTGAGGTGAATGCATCACCAGGTGTCCGCAGGAGATCGTGCGTATAGACCGTCTCGATCTCGGGCTTACCGTCGCTGCCCGCAGTAACAGCCTTCGTCTGTCGGTACATTTCGTCGCGCCACGTACAACTCCAGTTTCCTGAGTTCACGTTTGACGTGTTGCTAGTTCGAGTACACGAAACCTGGCCATACTGGTCGCTGATCATGGTGCTCACCCGACCGCTGGCATCTGTGATGCTCTTAAGTGACCCCAACTGTTTTGCATCGAGCAAGTAGTCCGGGATCTGTCCGAGCTCGGCGAGATCAGAGTCCCCCGGCGTCTCGTCAACGCCCCAGTACTCAAACGTGGATGACGATCCAAGCGCAGAGGTCACCTTCTTGACCCGAGTTGCTCCAAATGGCGCAGGCTCGTATTCGCTAGTTCCCGCCTCCTGGGTCCATTTGCTCGCACCTTGGCCGGACAGGGAACTACCCTCCATCCTGGTCGCTTGACCAGCTGCAGGATTTTCGTAGTAGAACGAAGCGCTCCCGGAATTCGCGTCCTTGCCGTTCGGGTATGGATCTCTCGTTGTCCTCTTTGCTGCGGTGTACGCCCGTTGGAGGAAGTGCTGATTGGTAACAGGTTCCCGTTTGCCATCCTCAGGCGCGAGCGTTATTTGGATGTTCTTCCCCGCTGCCGATGCGTCGGACTTACGCGACAAGTCGATATTGAATCCGATCGGCGAACCAGTCGCCGACTTGTTGTCACTGGAATTGTCGTAGGTGCAGCTGCCCGCAGTCTGACCATCTACAACCGCACAGAAACTACTCCCCAGCCACACCGACCCCTTGATATCTGGATCGGAAGTAGCAATCTTGATGGAGTACTCTTCGCGTTTCAGTGCCAGACCGCCCGTGATGCGCGCCGACCAATCTCCGCCGTTGACGCCGGACGGCACTTGGGTCGAGAACCCGCCGTCGTAGTTCAGCACACTCGTCGCTACCGGAGTTCCAGCAAACGAGGAACTGCCGAACCACGAGGCGATCATTCCGTTGCCTACGCTTGCGGGATCGCCATAGGTAGTCTTCGTCGATAGCACGGCGTTCGCGTCCGTGGGTAGGCACGGATTGTCTTTGAGGACATCCGCCGACGACTTGGGCGAACACTTTGTCATATTGAACGCAGAATCTGGCCCACTGTACTGACCGATCTCCATGCCAATCTTGTCGTACTCATTGGCTTGAACTGTTGTTCCAGTAATGCTCGCGTATACGATCTTGTATGACGGGTGCCAAACTGCCTGAGTCAGCGCGCCGTTCGGCTCCAACTTGTACAGCGGGCGGATTCGGTCATCGAAGGCTTGATGAGCGAGCTGCGCCGACTGTGAACCATCCGACATCGTTGCTGTAGTCGTGGTTTGGTGCGTCGCTGGCAAGAATTTCGCGTCTACTTCACCAAACTCCTTGTAGGTTTTGGTGAGAACTTGGTGAACCCCGTTCGAAGTTAGAGCGGGGAGTTCTTGCATCTTGATTCGGCCAAGGTCGTCGTATTGAGTCCGCTGGATAATTGGATCCTTGGCAGGATCCGAGCCTGCAACCAGGCTGCCTGCTGCCAACGATTGGTTCGCGATCTGATCACGCACGAGGAAGGGTCGATTGCGGTCGTCCCAACCAATGTCGTAGAACTGAATGTCACGCCAATCGCAATCTCCCAGGGAGAACTCACAGCTCTGAGGTGCCCCCGTGAGGCGGCTCAACCTCGCGTGAGCCGCACCCTGCGGCTGGGTGTAGTCGAACTTGGACCACTGATCGAACGGCTGTTCAAGCACGCAGATCATGCCGTCTGGGGTGTCAACGAAGCCTGGAGCTCGGCCAGAATCATTGCACTGCTTGTCGCCACCGTAGTAGAAGTTCCAGGACAAACCCGCTTTACTGACCGACTTCAGCAGTTCCCCGTCGCCTCGGTACGAGAGCTCGAAGGGCGCGCTCCCCGGGGTGTTGTACGTAGTCAACCGACCCTTGGAATCGAATGACCAGTTGGAGCCATCACTCTGCTGGGTGACGACGATCGAATCCGATCCTGTGGCGATAGTTGCTGCGAAGCCGACACCAGCAGCAGCGCCAGTTAGTGACTGACACTGCTTCCCGATTGAGGTGGGCTTACACCCGAGCATGGTCTCAGTTCCGGAAGTGTCCAGCGTGAGGAATTCTGTGAAGTCTTGGTAACCGTTTGCCGGCCCGAGGACCGCCTTCGACATCCCCTGCGGCAGACCGACCCAACTCCATCCCGCCGGTAGGCCTCCGCGGAATCCACTTGTGGCGTTGGTCTGTGGATTTACACCCAAATCGGCAGTTGTGAAACCTAGGCTTACGGCTCCTGACGCGGCCGGTGCCGAAATCTCTCGACTCTTCAAGGCCAGCGTGTTGCTGCCGCTGGCATCCCCTGTGTCAGCAATTGCAAACAGTCTGCGCTCGCTACGAGACGCCCCCGACTTCACCGTAGTAGTGGTGACCATATAGCCAGCGCCAGTTGTCAGGGTTCCAGCAGGAACGATGCAATAGACCGACCCAGGTACTGAGTTGAGTGACTTGAGGGCCTTCTTTGGTGCCTTGTTGGAGCTGGGGATCGAACAATTCGGATTGGTGGCTGCCTCACCTGAGTCCCACTTGACTGCTCCGTCCCCCAACGCCCCTGCCTCGGCGACAACAAATCGATACGAGGTTGACCCTGGCTGTGCTGTCAGCTTGACCCGCGTACCGCCAACGCCCACCTGCTCGCTGACTCGCAGGTCGAGTCCCTGATCGGTGGGTCCAAGTGCACCGGGCATACCTGGGATGGTGTAGGCACCTCCTGCCAGACCACCTCCCCCGGATTCAAACCCGGCCGCTGGAGACAGCGAAGGCAACGCCCCGACAGTGACCGGGTCGGCGTCACCAGCTGATCGAGTGCTTTCGGCGGAGCCGCAGGCACTCGCAAGCAAGCTGAGGCTTACCAGTCCCGCAACGACCGCGTACACCCGTGAGGTGCGATTGCCGAATGCTGTCTTCTCGATCATTGATTGCCCAGTCCTGTCTGTTCCGCAGCGGGCAAATGACACCCACTTCCGACACTTTCCTCCGGAGATGCAAACACAGATGACAGGCCTAAACGGAGCCGAAGCTGGTGTTCGTCAACGAATCGGAACAAACGTTCGGCGCACACCTCAGCGGGAACTACTCAGCGTGACATATGCCAGCATTCACTGACCGGACCGCCCGAGGGCCGTCAACATCTTGGCCTGGACGTTCGAGTACAGCTGGTACGACAGACCTTCACGCCGAACTTGATCCGCGATCAACACGCTCTGAGGTTGGGACGCCAGGAAGCCACCCCACCGATTCCCCCACATTGAGTAGGAAGGATCGAACTGCGCGCCAGCAATTACCTGAGCTTGCCGCTCGCCAAGCGCCGTCGCGACGTCTACCTGTTGATCAAAAGTCTCCTGCAGGGTGATGGCGACGTTTGAGGTTGAGACATCTGCGTTGACGGCTTCAGAAACCGCGCCGATCCCCATTACGAGTAGCGAACTCGAGACGAATGCCGATAGTGCGCTTGCAGTGCGGATCGCCTGCTCACTGGGAGTGCCGCTGGTCCCGCTCACTGCTTGCCACTGTTGCAACGCAACCTCGCTGAGTGCCTGATCCTGAGCCGACACCGCTTTGCTCTGGCCGGCTTGGACGGCGTACTTGGTGTTTGCCTCGGCCGCTTGGGCTAGCA
>JBAYVO010000003.1:0-37841 GCA_041674545.1 Candidatus Nanopelagicales bacterium
GATCCGCTTGGAGAACCCGAGCACGCTCGAGGGGTTAGCTGCTTTGTCGGTCGAGATGTTGATGAACGCGTCGACGCCGTACTTCTCGGCCGCGGCGAGCACGTTCTGGGTGCCGCCGATGTTGGACTTCACGGCCTCCATCGGTGCCCGCTCGAGCAGCGGCAGGTGCTTGAGTGCGGCGGCGTGGAACACGATCTCCGGCTTGATGTCGGCGAAGATTTCGTCGAGGCGGTCGGCGTCGCGGATGTCGGCGAGGATCAGCTCGTCGCTCGACAGATTCGGGCGGCCGTGGATGCTCAGCTGGACCGCATGGAGGGCGGATTCGTCGCGGTCGAGCAGGTACATCTGCGAGGGGCCGAACGGGTGAACCTTGCGGGCGATCTCCGCACCGATCGATCCGCCAGCGCCGGTGATGAGTACCCGGCGGCCATGGATCAGGTCGGAGATCGAGGCGGTGTCGGTCTGCACAACGGCGCGCCCGAGCAGGTCGGCTTCGTTCACCTCGCGAACGTCGCCGAGCCCCACACCACCACTGACAAGTTGGGAGACCGGCGGCAGAACGAGCATGTGGATGTCGGCCGCGGCGCAACGTTCGGAGAGGTCATTGATGAGGCGGGCGTTGGCGCGGGCGATGGTGACGATAAGGGTGCGGGCGCCGGTCGCGGCGGCAACTTTCTCAAGGTCGAATCGGGTGCCGCGGACGTCGACGCCCTCAAGGCGCAGGTTCTGGCGGTTCGGGGCGTCGTCGAGGAACGCGACGGCCTCGTAGTTGGAGTGGGGGTCACGGCGGGTGGCGCGGGCGATCTGTTCGCCCGCATCACCGGCACCGAAGAGGATGACCGGGGTGGTGGCATCAGTGGAATAGATCAGGCGTTCGCGCAGGTTTCGGTGGATTGTTCGTGCGGCGAGCATGATTGCGACAGCGATCGCGCCGCAGGTGATGGCGACGGGGCGGGGGATGGACTCAGGGCGCGCGAGTAGAACGAGAACTGTTCCGAGGATCGATGCAACCGCTGCGTTCGTGCAGGTCGAACGGAAGTCATCGTAGGTGCCGCTGCGAAAGCGGCCGCGGTAGTGGCCGAATAGGAGGCCGACGCTGATTTGGAGTGCAGCGCAGACGAGTCCGACGAGGACGTAGCGGGAGAGAACGAACTGGCTGGCGACGAATTCGAAGCGGAGTTCTGCGGCAATGACGGAACCGACCAACCACGCGAACGTGTCGGCCAGCATCCAACGCCATTGCAAGTTACGCATAACGGGTCGAGCGTACGTTGTTGTGGTCCGAGCAGCCACCCGAAGGGAAGGATCACTTGCCAGTGACGCCGCGCGTCGGAAAATACGTGGCTACGATGCGAAAGTGCAGCTACAATTTGGCGAATTGTTTGGACGACTTCTCTGAGTAGCATCGTCTATGGGCAACGACGCCGCACCGTGAACCCCAGGCACGTCCCGCAGCGTGACCCTCTTTCCAGATGAGTGGATGCAGGCGCTATTCGCGGTCGAGGTAGCGGATGACGGAACGGTGCTGTTCCCATTCCATACCCGAGCATTCCGTTTGCGGCTGAGTGCCGGGATACGGTCACGACCGACGAATACGGCGGCGCTGACGTGCGCGGCACCGGACCAAACCTCGGCTTTTGGAGACATTGGGATTCCTGGCTACGTAGCAGAATGTGGGAGCCTAGCGACGAGACGACATCTGTTCGAAGACGAACTGCTCGTTTCCTACGACTGAGAGTCTCCCCGCTGGAGAGTGGGTAATCGACTCACCTACGCCAGAGGACGAGCATTGGCAAGGGTTCCTTGCTCGCGCGCGAACCGATATCCGAAAGGCCTAATTGAACGGGATCCGAGTCGAGTTCGGCTTGGAGTTCTCCGAGTTGGAGTCTTTCCATCCGATCTGAGCCGAAACGATGCTACGACGTGGCGCGCTGGACCACCACGTGATCAGTTTCTATGCGCTCGAGCAGGTCGGCCTCGTCAATCTCGCGGACGTCACCGAGCCCCACACCACCATTGACAAGTTAGGAGACCGGCGGCAGAACGAGCATATGGATGTCGGCCGCGGCGCAGCGCTCCAAGAGGTCGTTGATGAGGCGGGCGTTCGCGCGGGCGATGGTGACGATCAGGGTGCGGGCGCCGGTTTGGGCGGCGACCTTCTCGAGATCGAATCGCGTGCCGCGGACGTCGACGCCCTCAAGGCGCAGGTTCTGGCGACTCGGGGCGTCGTCGAGAAGCGCGACGGCCTCGTAGTTGGAGTGGGGTCGCGGCGGGTGATGCGTGCGATCTGTTCGCCCGCATCACCGGCCGCCGAAGAGGATGACGGGAGGAGCGCCTTCGGTTGAGTGAGTGAGGCGATCGCGCAGGTTTCGGTGGATTGTGCGGGCCGCAAGCATGATGGCGAGAGCGATCGCGCCGCAGTTGATGGCAACCGGCTTTGGGGTGGATTCAGGGCGGGCGAGCAGCATAACGATCGTTCCGAGGGCTGATGCCACGGCGGCGTTTACGCAGGTCGAACGGAAGTCATCGAAGCGGCCGCGGTAATGGCCGAAGAGGAGGCCGCCCGCGACTTGGAGGACTGCGCAGGCGAGGCCGACGAGGATGTAGCGGGTCAATACGAATTGGCTGGCAACGAATTCGGAGCGGATTTCAGCGGCACCGCCAGAGCCGACCAACCACGCAAAGGTGTTGGCAGGCATCTATCGCCATTGGTGACTTCTCATCGCAGATGATCATTACGCTGTTCGTGGCGATAGTGCGACAGCTCACAAACATCGGGCGTACCTGGGTGTCTGAGTCGTCACTAGATCATCCTTGGCCGGTCCTCTAGGCACCGCTGCATCGAAGTCAAACCGGCCGCCACCACGGCGAAATGACCTGCCAAGAATCGGATTGACGACGCTTCATTCTGTGCGCCGACGCCTATCGTGCCCGGAAGCCCTGAGCGAGGAGGACGAATTTGAACGCGGACCGTGGCCCGTGGGAGCCATTCCTAACGACGAGTGAGGTAGCTCGATCGGCGCCGACGATTCGTGTCAACACTGGGTACGCAAAATCGAAACTGCCGTAATACTCGACACTCGATGTTTCGAAATGCTGTGTCAGGCCCTTGATGCGCGCCGAAGTCGGCATTCGAACTATCGTCGATCGGGTGCGCCGCCCCCTCCGGTAGTTGACCCAGCGGTTTGCCCGATAGATCGGGTTGTGGTTAAGGGAATCGACGATCAAGAGCGAGCCGCCGGGTTTCAACACACGGCAGATTTCTTTGTCTACAGCTGCAGGGTCGGCATAGGACAGAGAACCGGCAGAGGTCACGACGTCGAACGATCTTGCGCGCAGTGGCAAGGCAGCCATGTCACCGCAAACGCCTTCAACTTGCCCGGCGGTCCTGGTGCGCATGACGGCAAGTGAGGTATCGGAGATGTCGAGGCTCACTACCCCATCTGACAGCTTGGTGAGAATACCTGTCAAAGCACCAGTGCCTGCACCGATCTCCAGAACAGAACTCTCGCGTCGGATCGCAGTGGTTGCCTGTTCCGCGAAACGACGGTACGGCGGCAAGAGATACTCCGAATCTGTGTCGAAGACATCGGCCGGCGCTGCGGTTGGTTCTTCCTTCAGTCGACGCGCGAACCCTTCGTAGCGTTCACGTTCGATCTTTCGGTCAGACATTCTCGGTCCGTTCTTCGACCAGCGTTCTCGAGACCATTTCCTCGAGGTGATTCACGAGTCCACCGTAAACCCGGTCGAACGAATACTGCTCCGCATAGAGGTTGGTTGCCGCGCGCGCCATCGACGACAGTCGATCTGGATCATCGGCGAGGGCTTTCAACTCGGCTCCGAGAGTGTCCACGGTTCGGTCTCCGTAATAGATGCCCACATTCTGTGCTGTCACGAGCCGCGCGACGGCTCCGCGGATGTTGGTGACGATCGGTAGGCCATGCCGCAACGAGTCATACGTCTTATTTGGTATGCCGATCCCGAAACCCGCTTCGTCGATGTACGGCGCAAGCGAAACCGCTGATCGTTGGTAGAGGACCTCCGCTTGCGCTTGGTCGACCCATCCCGGAACCACAACATTCGGCAACTGTGAAACCTGGTCACGCAGGTAACCCCGCCGCGGTCCGTCGCCACAAATTACAAACTGGAGAGTGGTTTCGCGGGCGGCGTTGATGATGTCCTCAATGTGAAGGCCGGAGTTGATTGCTCCGACGTAGGCGGCGCGGAACTGACCATCGTCAAATACACCGTGTGAATCCCACCATCGTCCCGCGGCCTCAACCTGTGTCGGCGAGACCTCGGTCTTTCGGCTTGTCAGGGGAAGCACAAGATCAGCAGGTCGACGCGGACGATCTGCGATGCCCAATGACCAATCTAAGAACTCCGCGCTGATGGAACTGATACCAGTCGCCGTTCGCATCGTGTGTTGCGCCAGCTTGCTGTACGGCCAAAGGGCGACTCTGCCCGCGGGGCGGAGTCGCCCTGGAATCGGGCGAACGAAGACTTCCGGCCACTGGTCCTTCACGTCAAGCAACGTTGGTACACCGCGCCGGCTCAACATGTTGATCGCAACCGCTGCTGCCTCTATGGGTGGGAAGCCCACGAATGCCGCATCGGGAAGTGGCTCCCGTCGCATGAGACGGAGGAGTCGTTGTGAGAATTGCGTGTGGTCGCGTACCCGCCCTAACCCGATATTCCTTGAGTAGCCGGGAGATCGAACAAGTCTTATTTCAAGGCCTGGTTCCGGCCGAATCACCGTATTTTCACCAAAGATGTGCGATCCGCTTTGGTGGATGAAATCTGAAGACCACAGCACGACCTCATGCCCGGCAGCACGCAATGCATAAGTGACGTTGGCGGCACGCATAGGCCGAGCTTCTGGGTGGAGGTAGGGAAGCAATTCGCCCGTCTGGATCACCCAGAATCGCATGTTGTCCACCGCTTTGTCTCGGAGTGTGGCCGCAGGGGGTGCGACTGCAGTCCGCAGCGTAGTTGAGATTCGTAACCCGACGCGAAACGGTCAATAGCGGCGCGGGATCTGTCGGAGTCAGTCGCGTCAATCTGACTATTTGCGGAACTGCCGATACTGTTGCCGCGACAGTTCGCACCAGGAGGTATCCGCTTTGCAGCCAACGAGTGATCTCGTGTCGATATTCCGTGAAGGCCTCGCGCTTCCTGATGACGTCGATGTTCTCGCTCTGGAATACCGGGCTGTCCCCGAGTGGGATTCCGTAGGGCATCTGGGGCTTGTTGCGCTGTTGGAAGAAAGGTTCGACATCATGCTTGACACGGACCAAGTGATCGACATGTCGAGTTTTCAGCGGGCCAGAGAGATCCTGGAAACCCACGGCGTCGAGTTCTCTGATGGTGACTGACAGGCGCTCGCTCGAGGCCAAGGTCGTACTCGTTACGGGTGCCAGTCGAGGAATCGGATTGGCGACCGCCCGAGCACTGGCCAAGAGTGGTGCCACCGTGGTGATGTCTGCCAGGTCGGAATCAGAGCTCGAATCTCAGGCGCAGTTCATCGCACAAGAGACTGGCAGTGAGATCACAAGCGTTGTGTGCGACGTTACCGATCCGGCTTCCGTCAATGACTTGATGAAGACAGTCCAAAGGCAGTTTCACCGACTCGATGCCGTCGCAATCAACGCGGGGGTTCTGAGCGGCGGCCTCATCGGAATGATCTCTGAGCAGGACATGGATCATCTATGGCAAACCAACGTCGCTGGCGCCATTAGAACCCTGCAGGCGAGCGTCAAGTTGATGCGTCGCAACGGCGGAAGCATCGTCATGCTCGCCTCGATCGTCGGTGAACGTGGGAATATTGGGCAGCTCGCCTATAGCGCGAGCAAAGCAGCGATAAGCGGTGCAGCGCGATCAGCTGCCAAGGAGCTGGGACCACTCGGCATCAGAGTCAATGCTGTTGCGCCTGGTTTCATTGACACCGAAATGACTAGCGATTTTCCAATCGAGGTTATCGACCGGGCAGTGAAGAACACTGCGCTCGGTCGGGTGGGACGCCCGGAGGAAGTCGCGAGTTTGATTGCATTCCTGCTATCGGACGAATCCTCGTTTATTTCTGGCCAAGTGATTGGTATCGATGGCGGGCTCGTCATCTAATGGCTACGCGCACACTTTGGAGTTCCGGTGACACAGGACAGGTCGCGCTTCGTGACGCGGGCTCGGGTGCGTGCGTAACGTATGGCCAGCTTGGCGACTGGGTGGTGGAGACTGATGCGAATTTTGGGCGTTCGACTGGTCCCGCTGGATTGGCGATGGTGGCAGCGAAGAATGATCTGCACTCGCTGACGGCACTTCTCACGCACGTTGGTTCTGAACGACCCGTGCTTCTCGTTGACGGTTCGGGCGGACTAAGTCACGGGCTCCAGCACCAGATCGACGTTTACAGTCCCACGGTCATCCACGGGGTCGAGGAGGCTATCGTCGGATACCGTTCTGCTGTTTCTCCATGGGGTAGCAGGGTCCAAATTCGTGAGTTCGATGTCGACTACGAGTCATATCCAGGCACAGGCTTACTACTCGCAACATCTGGGTCGACCGGGGAACCCAAACTCGTTCGGCTGAGCAATGGAGCAGTTCAGGCCAACGCGAGGCAAATTGCGAGAACGCTCGCACTCAGCCCAGACCGCCGCGCCATAACTTCGTTGCCAGTTCACTATTCGTACGGATTGTCGATCGTGACGAGTCACGTGGCGGTCGGCGCGGAAGTGGTTGTCACTGACCGCGGAGTCGTCTCTCGGGAATTTTGGGACGCGATTTCGAAGTACGAAGTGGATCATCTGGCCGGGGTTCCGGCGACCTATCAAATGATCTTGCGGATGCGAATCGATCTTGCACGACAGAAATCACTCAAGACCATTACCCAAGCGGGGGGCCGATTGTCAGAGGCAATGCGGCGCACGCTCCACAGCACCGCGTCTGACAGCGGCAAGAAGTTCTTCGTGATGTATGGGCAAACAGAAGCAACGGCTCGAATGGCGGTTATGCCACACGAGTTGTTGCCAGAGAAGATTGGTGGTGTCGGCCTACCTGTCCCTGGCGGACGAATCGAAATCGGAACAGAAGGCCATCCGGATGAGATCGTGTTCTTCGGTGAGAACGTGATGCTAGGAACCGCGTCGACCAGTAGCGACCTCGCCGCCGGTGACATACAGAAGGGCCGCTTAGAAACCGGAGATCTTGGATACGTGGATTCGGACGGTGTGCTCTTTGTGACCGGTCGAATCAAGCGGATTGCAAAGGTCTTTGGTGTGCGTGTGAATCTTGATGACATTGAACGTCAGTTCAGCGGTGATTTTGAGGTCGCGGCAGTCGCTGACGATGACACGCTCCGAGTCGTGACCACGGCCCCGGACACAGCTTCCCAGTCCGCCCTCGCGCGCGGCATAGCTCGCCAGCTGGGCATCCATCCAACTGGTGTGCTGGTGAGCCACGTCGATAGCTTGCCGCTCCTCCCTAATGGCAAGGTCGACTACACGGGATTGGCAACGTAATGACATCTATTGAGTCGTTCTTCGCGCAAGGGCCATTCGCAATCCCCGAGGACGAAAAGTCCGCAATGTTGTCCCGGGAACTAGCCGAGTTGACCCAGTGGCATCGTGAGAACTGCGAGCCGTACAGTCGGTGGATCGAAGTTTCTGCTTTCCCGAACCCCGAATCGGCGGGGCTTGCCGCAGTCCCGTACCTGCCGGTGCGAGTATTCAAACACCTTCGACTTGCGAGCGTTCCTGACAGCGAGATCATCAGAGAGCTGAAGTCTTCCGGCACAACGGGTACGCCGAGCCAAATTGCCTTAGATAAGCCAACCGCTGATCTCCAAGCACGCGCCCTGGCTCACATCATGAAGGACGTACTTGGCCCGAACCGCCTGCCAATGTTGGTGATAGATACGCAATCGGTGCTGCGCGACCGCAAGGCATTCTCCGCGCGGGGTGCAGGAATTCTCGGAATGTCTAACTTTGGGCGGCGCCAGACCTATGTTCTCAATGACGACATGGAACTTGATCGCAACGCACTGCGCGCTTTCCTTGAACGACACGGCAACGAGCCGTTTCTGATCTTTGGCTTCACGTTCATGGTGTGGCAGTACTTCCTGCAGAACTTGGTGCCAGGAGAGTTCGATTTGAGCAACGCGGTGCTCGTTCACAGCGGAGGATGGAAGAAGCTGGCCGATGTCGCCGTGGACAACGAGACGTTTCGAACTGAGTTCGAAACGAGGACGGGACTCACCCGCGTTCACAATTTCTATGGCATGGTCGAGCAAGTCGGCAGTGTCTTTATCGAGGGCTCGGACGGCTGGCTACACACACCCTCGTTCGCTGACGTCGTCATTCGCGATCCGAACACGTGGGCCGCGCTCCCTGCCGGCGAACGGGGAGTTATTGAGGTCTTGAGTGCGCTTCCCCGCAGCTATCCCGGCCACGCGATCCTGACCGAAGACGAAGGCATGTGGGCTCCGGCCGACGCTGATTCAGAATGGCGAGGGAACAGGCTTAGAGTCTTCGGTCGAGTGCCCCGAGCTGAGCTGCGCGGTTGCAGTGATACTCACGCGAGTGCTGCGTGATGGCCGTAACCATTCTGGCCGGGACAGGTCTCGGCACTCCAGGTATCTCTTCGGAGCTTCCAGGGCGCGAAGCGTGCCTCTCGCCATTCGCCGAGCCGATTCTAGATCTGCTCACAGATTTGAGCCACCAACTGCTAAGTCCTGAACACCGGGCTGACATGCCGGAACTCGCGCCACTGGGGTTCTTTCTTCGTAAGGCAGCGCTGCGAAAACTCGAAGAGCGAACACTCGCGGGTGTCGATCTGGCGAGAACGTCGCTTATGGCGCGCGGCGTCGTGTTGCACGTTCCACCGGCCAACGTGGACACGGTCTTCTTGTATTCGCTGACCTTGTCGCTGCTGTGCGGCAATGTGAACGGCGTTAAACTCTCTAGCCGCATCGGCCCCGTCGGACAGCGAATCACGCAGATCCTTTCAGAGGTCATAGCGGATCCTTGCCATAGCGAAGTTGCCCCGCTAGTAACGGTCTTTCGCTGCGATCACGAGGAGCCGTACTTCGATTCGTGGGCTTTGGCAGCCGATTTGCGTGTTTTTTGGGGAGGCGACCACAGTGTCTCGTCCTTGCGATCACTCCCGTGTGCGCCATGGGCGCAAGACCTGCCCTTCCCCGATCGCCGGTCTCTAGCTGCCATCGCGACAAAGCCGTACCTGGACCTGAGTAGAGACAATCGCATTCAACTTGCTGCGAAGTTCTACAACGACTCTTATTGGTTTGATCAGCGTGCTTGTTCTTCGCCACAGTTGATCGCTTGGGTCGGAGGCACTCGAGCGGAAATGGCCGATGCGTCCGGTGATCTGTTGGGTCGGCTGGCCAACGAGGCGGTGGAACACGAATACGCGACCGGTGCGTCACTCGCCATGTCGAAGATGGTCGATGCGGCAAGGATCGTTGCGAATGGCGGGACGACGGTGGATTGGGCATCGAACGAGGCGGTGTCGGTCCAGCTTGGCCTAGGTACAGCTGCCGCCGGCGATGTGTCGGGTGGTGGGTTCTTCCAGCAGGTTCACCTGGCGTCGTTGGGGGAACTCGCCGCGTACGTGGATGTCAGGGTGCAAACGCTAACCTACTTTGGGTTAGAGCGATCAGAGTTGCGTGACTTCATTTCCCAGATCAAGAGCCTCGGTATTGATCGAATCGTGCCTGTCGGGCGCGCGCTTGATTTCGACTCAATTTGGGATGGCCACGACCTGACGCGTGACTTCACCCGGTTAGTGACGATCGACTAACCGAAGTCGGATGCCCAACATGGTTATCCGCAGCTCCGTGTAGGCAGCGGCTATCGTGCAGACATGACCGAGCAACCGCAGGATACTGTTGGCAACATCGAAGTCATCAAATCGCTGGTTGGGCCGCAAGTCATTGCCGTCGTTCCGGGTTCTGGGTCAGACGCCTTTACGAAAGTGGCACCATTGATCCCGGGGTCACCCGGCGGGCTCTCGTTCTTTAGGCCCTCGCGTGTCTACACAATCAACGATCTTGTTTCGACTGCATCCTCGGTTGTGATTGTGTCGGCCGAAGGCGCGGAGCCATCGGTTGGCAAGACATCATTTCATCGGGTTGTCGTGGAAGATGCGCGAACAGTCTTCATCCAAGTCGTGAATGCGCTTTTCGCTGAGAACGTGGCAGCTGGTAGGCACCCGAGCGCAACAATCGACCCGAGCGCGACTCTTGGTGAAGGTTGCCACATCGGGCCGGGCGTTCACATCGAGAATGCGAACATCGGAAGCCGCTGTGTAATCCATGCTAATGCGATCATTCGCGACAACGTCGTGCTCGGCGACGACGTCATCGTCGGGCCTAGCTCGGTGATTGGGAATACGGGCTTTGGGTATGGGCGAGATGCTGCGGGCATTCCGATTCCATTCACCCACTTCGGTGGCGTCCATATCGGCAATCGCGTGGAGATTGGCGCCAACACAACAATCGACCGCGGAACCCTGGAGAACACGGTGATTGAAGACGACGTCAAGATCGATAACCTTGTGAATATCGGCCACAATTGCGTTATCGGCCGCAGTGCGTTGATCATTGCGGGTTCGGCCTTATGCGGCGGAGTGACAGTCGGCGAGGGTGCTTGGATTTCGCCGAATTCAACGATCCGCGAGAAGGTTCAAATCGGGTCGAGCAGTGTTGTTGGTTTGGCCGCCGTCGTGATCAACGATGTGGCACCTGGCACCACCGTGTTTGGTAATCCCGCCCGGCGAATCAAGGCGTAATCGCCTGTTACGGCATCAACAAGTCAAATGGAGGTGCCACACCACGGCCTTTGTGGTCGTGTGAACCCTTTCCAGTTCGGTCAGCGGATATGCCAAGCAACCTCTCGCGCTAGATTCGTACAACCGTATCTTCGTTTGCCGACTGCAACAGGGCCTCAGCGACCTCGATGGTGCGGAGCCCCTCGCGGGCTGTGACTATGTCGTTCCCGGTGCCGAGTACCGCGTCTCGAAAGGCCTCGTGTTCGGCCACAAGTGGCTCTCGACGTTCGAACGCGTAGCGGATCACGTCGCCCTCGCTAACCCCGCGAAATTGGGCGATGGGCGCCCACGTCGTCGCGACGGAACCGTTTGAGTAGAAGGTCAGATCTGCCCGCAAAGTGTCAACAACAAACGCACCCAGCTCCCCGGTGACCACGATGGTGCGTTCCTTGATGGGCGAAAGCCAGTTGACCAGATGATTCGTCACGATCCCGTTTGATAGGTGACCCACCGCCGCAACGAGATCCTCATGGTCTCTACCGCTTCGGCGGGCGGTCTGAGCAGCGACAGTCACATAACGCTCGCCGGTGAGCCAAGCTGTTAGATCTATGTCGTGCGTGCCGAGGTCCTTCACAACTCCGACGTCAGAGATCCGGGCGGGGAATGGTCCTTGTCGGCGGGTTGCAACCTGGTAGATGGTGCCGAGCTCCCCTGCCTCGATTCGATTGCGCGCTTGCCGCAATGCCGGGTTGTAACGCTCGATGTGGCCGACTGCCGCGAGCACCCCGACGTCGTCGAATGCTTCCACTACTCGCCTTGCGGACTCAATGTCCTGCGCGAGGGGCTTTTCAATGAGAGTTGGAACTTTGGCTTCCGCGAGCAGGAGTGCTGCGCTCATGTGGTGCACGGTGGGGAGCGCCACCACCGCGTAGTCAAGTCCCAGTTTGACGAGTTCGTCGACGGATTCAACGATTCGTTGTTCGCCTGGGCCGCCGTCGCAGATCGCTTCGTCGGCAATTCCGATCAGCTCCACGTCCGGCAGTGATTGCAATACGCGGGCATGGTTTCGACCCATCACGCCGAAGCCAGCTAGTCCGACACGGAGCAAATTCATGCACCTGCATTCGCGAGTTGGTTGACCGCTCGAACGATTTGTTCCAGATCGTTCTGGTCTAGCCCGGGGTGGACTGGCAATGACAGTACTTGTTCGGCGGCTAAGGATGTCTCCGGCAAATCGAGGGTCAATCGGAAAGATGCAAGCTCGTGGACGGGGGTGGGGTAGTAGACGGCGGATGGAATTCCAAGGCGGGTGAGTTCCGATGCAAAACGATCACGGTCGTGATCAACAATCCGGACCGTGTACTGGTGGTACACGTGGAAGACACCTGGTGCGACGTGCGGCGTGACGACGCCACGCAGTTCTGAGTCGAGGAATGCTGCATTGGCGCGTCGGCTTCTTGTCCAACCGGGCAGGCGTCCCAGTTGCACGCGGCCGATCGCGGCATGGATATCCGACATCCTGGCGTTGAAACCGACGATTTCGTTTGCGTAACGAGCTTCCATTCCTTGGTTTCGAAGCAGGTTGACCGTTCGGGCGAAGGCGCTTGACTCGCACGTCAGCATCCCACCTTCCCCGGTGGTCATGTTCTTTGTCGGGTAGAACGAAAACGCACCAAACGCGCCAAAGGTCCCGACGGGTGCATCATCGAGCCTTCCTAGATGTGCTTGCGCTGCGTCTTCGAAGACCATCAGTCCATGGCGATCTGCGAGCTGCTTGAGTGCTGCCATCGACGCCGCATGCCCGTAGAGGTGGACTGGCATGATCCCAGCGGTATGCGGGCCGATCACTGCCGCCACCGCATCCGGGGAAATGCAAAAGCTCATCGGGTCGATATCGACGAACACCGGCGTCGCACCCGTGAGCGCAACGGAATTCGCGGTCGCGGCGAAGGTAAACGAAGGAACGATCACCTCGTCTCCCGGGCCGACTCCTGCCGCAAGCAAGCCGAGGTGGAGCGCGGCCGTCCCTGAGTTGACTGCAACGCAGATGCGCTCGGATGCGGTGGCCGAGAACTCTACTTCGAACGCCGCGACTTCGGCCCCGCCGGCCAGCTGTCCGGAACGCAAGACCCGGTCAACTGCCTCACGTTCTTCCGCACCGATCTGTGGCGCAGCGAGTGCGATGGGGTTCATTCGCCAGCCTCGTCACATTCCACGAGGGCGCCGTCACGCATTTCGTATCGCGCGCCGGTCAACGGGCAGACGAACCCGTGCTGGTCTTTGTCCAACGACGCGCCCGCTCGACCCACCCATCCGATTCGACGTGCGGGGTTACCGGCGACCAATTCAAAGTCTTCGACGTCGCGAGTGACGACGGCCCCTGCGGCAACCATGGCCCAACGACCAATTGTTCGTGGCGCTACGCATACCGCTTGGGCACCAATCGAGGCGCCCTCACGAACAGCCACCCCGACTGGCTCCCAGTCCAAAGCTGATTTTGTCGTCAGATCTGGATTCACAGCTCGTGGATGCCGATCATTCGTCAGCACCGCGCCTGGGCCGATGAACACTCCCCTGTCGAGATCTGCGGGTTCGTAGACCAGGGCGCCGTTTTGGATCTTGCATGAATCTCCAACTCGGACGCCGCTACCGACGTACGCACCCCGGCCGATCACGCAGTTGGAACCAATTTCGGCGCCTGAACGAACTTGCGCCAGGTGCCAGATGTGGGTGTTCGCGCCGATGCGGACGTCAGAATCGACATCGGCTGACTGATGGATGGTGGGTGCCATGTCGTTAGAGAGTTCCACGCGAAGCGCTCCCACCGATTTCTCGCCAAGTGACGCCGGGGAAGTGAGCGGGCTTTGTGACGCGGCGACCATCGACAAGGACCTTTACTCCTGGGAGGTCCTCGGAGGAGATCGACTGGTACATCTCGTGGTCTGCCTGCACAATCGCCGCGTCGGTCGCTTGGCCGAACTCATACGCGTCAAAGCCGAGCGCTCGCAGCTCTGCGTCGTCAAACAGTGGGTCGTGCACTTTCACTATCGCTCCAGCCCGCTCGAGGGCTGCGACGGTTGGAAAGACCCCGGAGAACGCCGTCTCCTTGACCCCGCCGCGGTAGGCCGCGCCTAACACCGTGACTCGCGCCCCGTTTAGCGAGCCGTAATTGGCTTGCAACAAGTCAACCGCGTACTGAGGCATTGCGGAGTTCGCTTCACGCGCGGCCGAGACCACCGAAGCGTCGGGATCGTTCCAAAGGTAGAAGCGTGGATATACCGGAATGCAATGGCCACCAACCGCGATCCCGGGTTGATGGATGTGGCTGAACGGCTGGCTATTCGATGCAGCGATGACGTTGTAGATATCAATTCCGACTGAGTCCGCGTATCGCGCAAACTGGTTGGCTAAGGCAATGTTCACGTCGCGGTAGGTCGTCTCCGCGAGCTTCGCCATCTCAGCCGCATCGGCGCTACCTAGATCCCAAACTCCATTTGGGTCTTTCAGGTCAGCACGCTCGTCGAAGTCGAGTGTCGCTTGGTATAGCTCTTCCGCACGTCTTGCGCTCGGTTCATCGACACCGCCAATGAGCTTTGGGTAGCGCCGCAGGTCAGCGAAGACCCGCCCGGTAAAAACTCGCTCGGGGCTAAACGCGACGAAGAGGTCCTGGCCGATTGTGAGGCCCGAGGTCTGCGCGAGAAGTGGCGCGAATCGGGTTCGGGTGGTACCGACCGGCAACGTCGTCTCGAAGGTTACGAGCGTCCCGGGGCGGAGGTTCTGGCCTATGTCGCGGGTAGCGGCATCGATCGAACCGAAGTCCGGGAGGCCGTCCGCGTCAACCACGAGTGGCACCACAACTACAACTGTTTCAGCCTGTCCGACCGCTTCACCACAATTGGTGGTTGCGGTAAGTGATCCAGAAGCCGCAACTGCTGCGAGCCGGATGTCGAGATCAGTTTCGCCGGGGAACGGAGTCTCCCCCGCGTTCACCAATCTGACGACTTCAGGATTGATGTCGTAGCCGAAGACGTCGTGGCCTTTGGTGGCGAACTGAACGGCTAAAGGAAGACCGATCTTCCCCAAGGCGACGACTGCGATGCGCATTGGTGTCTCCTTGGTCGGTGTGCGGTCGCAGGTGCTACTGCAATTCGCAGCGTAGTTGAGATCGGTAACCCGACGCGCAGCTGTTGAGAGCGGCTAGGTTGGAATGAATCGCCTATCCCAACTGGAAGCTGAGGAGCATCCGCATGAGCCTTCGTCTGACGGATGCCGTTGTGCTCGTTCTTGCGCCACATACCGACGATGGCGAACTGGGTGCGGGAGCGGCGATTTCGCGGTTCATTCGCGATGGCAACGAGGTTCACTACGCAGCGTTCTCGGCCTGCGAGACTGTCCAACCGCCAGATGCGCGCACCCGCCTCCATGATGAGTGCCGCGCTTCCACTGGGAGGCTGGGGATACCAACTGAGCGCGTGCAGATCTTCGATCTCGAGGTTCGGCAATTCGCGCGCGATCGCCAGCGAGTCCTGGATGTGATGGTGGAGCTGAACCAACGCATCCGTCCTGACATGGTCATCGGCCCGTCGATCGCCGACACTCATCAGGACCACGACGTCGTCGCGCAGGAGGCCAGGAGAGCGTTCAAACGAAGCCGTCTCTTGGGTTACGAGATGCCATGGAACAACTTCCATTTTCGGAGCACGGCTTTCGTCTCGGTCGAGCGCGTCGACGCTGAAACGAAGATCGCTGCGCTGGCGGAGTATTCAACTCAAGCTTCACGCCCATACATGGTGCGGGACTACCAGGAGGCGCAACTACGCTTTCGTGGTGTTCAAGTGGGTGTGGAGTTTGCCGAGGCCTTCGAGGTCATTCGTTGGTTTCTATAGCCAACAGAGCGTCCGCTTTGGGACCCTCTGGACGACGGCACGGACTGTTAGAATCGGCCAGCCGAACAGAGAATCAGCCTGAGGAGTGTCGCCATGATCGGCATTGCCGTGATCGCGCTGGCTGCTTCCTTGGTCGCCGGGATTGTGCTCGGGCAAAGGTCTATCAATGCTCCTGAGCGATATTGGGGATTCCTCGGTGCAGGCCTAGTCCTCACGACTGCACTGATGCTAGGTGGCTACACCTGGTACGACGAAGCGTTCTTGGCAGGGCTCGTGCTTGGGAACCCACCCAGGCTTGGCGCGGACTCAAAACGTAAGCGGGGCGGCTTCTGGTGGGGAGCGTTCGTCATTTTCTGCGTGTACTCGCTCGTCGAAGGTATACGCGGGCTCATCTATTTCACCGACATTGGTGTGGGTGACCCGATCCAGAAGCTTCGCTGGATTGTCTTGTTTGTATTGATTCTCGCCGTTGCCGTGAAGGGTAAGCAGCTTGCCGATTCCGGTGTCCAGCCGCGGGACACCGCGGTCTCGATAGCGCGTGCAGGGCTGATTTTCTCGCTGATCTATTTGCCGGTGGGAGTCATCAGTTTCTTGACGTCCGGGACGTTCGGCAACACGCAATACGCCCAGACCACCGTTGCGACCAGTGGCGCTAACCCCTTGTTGGCGATCTTTTCGTCGACGGGGTACGCCACGATCGTTTACCTGGTCGTGGTCCCAGCTGCACTCATCTGCATGTGTTCGAAGGCCTCCAACAAGGTTGGGCTCGGCGCGACGACGCTAATTCTGGCTTTTGTCAGTCAGGTTGCGTACAACTCACGCACTGGGATGGTCTATATCGTCCTTGGCTTCGTCATCTACTTGATTACGCGTGCTGCTGATGGAAAGGTCCGGGTGTTGGAGTTGCTGTTGATCCCGGTGATGATCGCCATTCCAATTGGCGTCACCAGCCAGGGTGAGACGAAGCTCGAACACGTGGTGACCGATCTGGCGGAGACACTTCACCTTACCGAGACCACCAGCTCACTACAGGACATCGATCGCCAGATTTGGTTTAAGTCCGGCTTCGACGTGCTCGGTGCCGCTGATGGGATCCACAAGTTATTCGGATATGGCTCCCGGACAAGCGGTTATGAAGTGGCCCCGTACGTAACCGAACGGTTCTTCATCGAGACGGGCAAGCTAAAGGAGACCGAAGATGTTGCCGTGGAGAGCATCACTGCTATCGCCGTCGATAGTGGATACGTCGGACTGCTGCTATTCGGTGCCCTGACGTTGGGCGGGATCGTGTTTGCGGCGAGGTCTGCGCGTGAGTTCCGGTGGCTACTCGTGCCTATTCCGGTGGGGGTTGTTTTGATCTCCCTCGTTGCGAATGTCTTTGACGCAGCGATTATGTACGTCGCTTTGATGCCTTTCGGATTGATCTACGCCATGGGACGCCGGGATACGAAATCCGATGATGAGGCCACGGCAGACTTCAGAAGCGTCACTGCATCTCCCTCGATTCACAGGTCGAACTTGTGACGGATTCACCGGGGTTGGCTAGTCGGATAGCATCCCGAAGGTTGCGCAATGTTGGAGGTCAAAGTGGTTAGGGTTTGGTTGCGATCGGCTATCGCGAAATCGGGTTATCAGGTTACGCGGGTCCCTGAAGCGGAACCCATGACTGGAATCGCATCGATCGAGTCCCTGGTGGAGAGGTTCGAATACGTTCCGGGAATGCTTGACTGGTCGAATGCTGGACTCCTCTACCTGTTGTCGCGGACATCAAGCGTCCGCGGTGATGTCGTCGAGTTGGGTTCTTGGCAAGGTCGCTCAACATGCTTCTTGGCTCAGGGCTGCCGTGATTCCGGCAATGGAGTCGTCCATGCGGTGGATCACTTCAAAGGAAACATTGGACGAGAGTCTCACTACGTAGTGGGAAAGGAAGATCTGTCAGACCTGAAGTCGAACTTCGAGACAAACATTGCCCGCGCCGGTCTCAGCGACCGGGTGGTCCTTCATGACATGTCGTCACAAGACGCAAGATCAGAGGTCAGTGGCCCCGTACGTCTGCTATTCATTGACGCTGAACACACCTACAGCGCGGTTTCCAATGACATCAGTGTCTGGCGAGATGTGCTGACACCCGGCGCAATCGTCGTGTTCGATGATGTCGCTGCGAGCTTTCCCGGTGTTGTGAAGGCGGTCCGAGAAGGCTTCGAGGGGTTCACAGCGCCTGTCACTTGGGGACGGTTCGCATTCATGACGCGCGAGTTGTAAACGTTCCTCAGGCAATGTTGTCAACAAAAGCGGGGAACTCATCGCAAAGTCGCGTGTTCCCCCAGCTAGCAGGGATCGTCAGGCTGTAACAGGGCCGGGCTGCGAACTGTGAAAAAAGGATCGATGTCGTCTCTTCAAACATCGTCCGCAGCCAAGTTCCAGAGGTATTGACCGCATCAAGCAGCATCAGCTCGTGGAGAAATCCATGCCACTCGTGCCAAAGGACAACGCTCGCTTGGTCAGCAGCGGAACGAGAATCAAGATCGCGAAGCGTGAGGGTATCTACTTCGCCCGATCGTTGAAGCAGCGCGATGACGTCAAGTGCGACTTCGGTACCGACCGAGGATTTCCCGAACACCTCGTCGGGCATCACGTTCGCGCAACGGGTCCCTATGTAACCGAGAGCCCTTGATGCGACCTTGGACGGCAGATCGCCACGTTGGTCGATCCGGCTTCTGGCTCTATCGGCACGCTCGGCTCGTTTGAACTCACGCCTGAGTTCGGGGCTGTCATAATCCAAGATCGCAAGATGGTGCGGGTACACGGACAGCGCCTGCGGGTATGACCGGATTTTTGAGTCTCCGAGGATGCATAGATCGTCTCCGAAAAACTTTGCCCCGGCGCGTACCAGCGATGCAGATGTAGTGGTCTTGCCCGTCCCGGGGTATGCCGGAAGCAGAATCCCTCGACCGCCAAACTCGATGGCCGCCGCGTGGGTAAAGGTGCGTCCCTGCCGAAGCAGCGCCAGTTGCACGATGAGGTTGATCGGTAGTGCTAGGGAATCCATGAAGTACCGGGCCGGCGTCCCTAGCGGTTCCATCCACACTCGCGTTGCCGCGCGGTGGAATGTCCAGTTTCCACAGTCGATGTCATCGATCACCACAGCTCTGTCTGGGGCGGGCGCGGCGTCATATCGGTCAATGATGATTTGTTCAGCGCAGCCAGCGGAGTCACCGCGGAACGGGGCAAGGTGCAGGTCGAGATTGGCGAGCATTGCCGCGTCTCCACGAGCCTTCACCCCAACAAGTGAGTGGATGTTGTACTCGACCTGCTCGGACATGTCTTAGATCCCCTTAACCAGTTGGTTGTTGATGGGACCGAGGTCGCCAGATCGCAGGCTACTCCGATTCTTCAAGACGTGGCGGAACGCCGTTGCGGTGGCCCGGCATTCTGACAGTGAACGGATCCGCACAACGCGCGCTGCGGTCAGGGCGGAGATCCCCACGCGACTCCACGCGTAGACAACCCGTGCTGCTCCGGAGTTGGGGAACAGCTTGTGGCTGAGGTAGTACCCGTATGCCTCGCGCATCAGGATGAAACGAGCTTGCGCGAGCCGCCCTCCGGCCGACTCGTGGTGATGCACACCCGCGGACCCGACCATGCGAAGGCCCCGGGGGTAGGCACGATCAACTCGGACGGAGTGATCGAGGTCCTCGCCGTCTGAGTAGAGGATCATTTGTTCGTCCCACTTTATGTTCTCGAGGACTTCACGACGGTAGAACTGATTTGACCCGGAGATCCACGCGCATTCGATTGAACCGACGGGGTCTTGGGCGTATGTCGTGCTGATAGATCTCATGACGCGACAGGTATTCGGCTCTAGGTGGTACAGCCGGAACACCATGTGGAGGAGCTCTCGAACTCGATTGCGAGGCACTTGGGCAATGTGACCCTGTAGGCCCACGATATTGGGATCTGCTCTGACTGACTTGAGCATCTGTTCGATGTAGTCCGGCGCCAGTGTTACATCGTCGTCTACCAGAAGCACGAATTCGCCGTCGCACTCCGCGACACCGAGGTTGCGTGCGACCGTCAAACTATTTTCCGGATTGACCAGGCAAGTAACGCGAGTCCGCTCCTTCAGCCGGTCACAGGCATCGCGAGTTTCCTGATCCGAACCGCCCGCGTTGTCAACGACGACTACCTCAGTGGGTGGGTACGTTTGTGCGAGCAGGCTCTCGATACAACTCTCAAGTTCCGCGGGCCGAAGGTACGTAACGATGAGGGCGGAGACTGATGCACCGGCACCCAGCGCTCCGGAGTCCTGGTTACCGTCCATTTCGCCTCGCTCGGATCACGCTCGCACCACCAATGCCCCGTGATCCTGTGTTCACTTGAGGCACGGTAGCGGCTCTCAGATTGCTACGCTCACCACACAGCTGCGGGGCATTGCGAGTCCGATGCGGCCGGAGGAGGGCTCGTTCGTGGCAGAGGGTGCAAGCACGCCGAATGGCTGGGGCGAAGTCCGTGGTTCTGTTAACTACAGCCTAGGCCTGTTGGATGCCTCGGACCGGCGCAAGTTCAGGCAAGTCATCGCGGTCCAAATGGTCACTTCCCTCCTAGACCTGGCTGGGGTCTTGCTCCTCGGCGTCGTCGGGTTGATGGCAGGTTATGCCGCAAGCGGGCAGCCACTGCCACCCTCTGTCCAAAATTCGATCGCGGTTGTTGGGTTGGAGGACTGGCCGCTGGCAGAGCTCACGGTTGTCGCTGCAGCGGCGGCTGCATTCTTCTTGCTGACGAAAGGTTTGTTGACGGCGTACCTTTCGCGCCGAGCTTTGAGGATCCTCGCGGAAGGCCAGATCGGGGTCTCGCATCGGTTGAGCGCACGAATTCTGTCGATGCCCTTCTTTTCGTTCCAGGAGAAGACGAGTCATGACGCGGCATGGGTTCTGGGCCTTGGCCTTCAGTTCACCGTTGGGGCGCTGTTGGCTTCTTACGCGGTCGCTTTGACTGAGTTGTCGCTTCTCGTCATCCTCGTCATTGCGCTACTCGTCGTGTCTCCACCAATCACTCTGTTCTTGGGCATTTACTTCTTGATCATTTTGGTAATCCTGCACCGGATTCTGGGTGGCTGGTCCCATCGGGTGGAGGGCGAACTAGCTCGCAGTTATGTCGGCGGCCAGCGGTCGATCCAAGAGGCGTTGACTCTGTACCCGGAGATCGTCGTATCCGGAAGGCGTTCGATCTACCAGCACAGGATTGACGCGCGCTTGGATGCGACGGCAAGAGCGAGCGCAGATCAGGCGTACATCTCGCAGTTGCCGAAACTCGCCTACGAGTCGGCGCTGGTGGTCGGCATGGTCATCGTCGCCGCCTGGCAATTTCAGGTGAATGACATCACCGCCGTTGTCGCTGTCTTGGCCGTATTCCTTGCGGCGGGAGTACGTCTCTTGCCGGCGCTGATTCGGTTTCAGAACGCAGTTGTCGCGATCCGAGCCCGATCGGCAAATACGATCCGGGTCCGTGAGTTCGTTGAATCACTTGGAGATGGACCAGTCCCTCCCGTCGAACCATTCGATCCACCCCGACTGGCGTCCGGAGTCGCGTCGGGGCATGAAGGGTTTGTCGGGTCGATTGAGCTTCGCGATATTGAACTCAGCTACCCGCAGAGCGACGAGCTCGCATTGCGGAGTGTCAGTCTGAGTGTTCCAAACGGCAGTGCCGTCGCAATCGTTGGTGCGACCGGAGCTGGGAAGACGAGCCTGATGGGTATTCTGCTTGGCGTATTTAACCCCGATAGTGGATCCGCGCAGATCGATGACCTGCCACCCACGTCGGCAATCGCGAAGTTTCCTGGCGCCATCTCATACGTACCTCAGTCGATTGCCTTGGTGCATGGCTCAGTTCGCCAAAACGTCGCGCTGGGACTACCTGCTGAAGATGTCGACGACGCACTGGTGTGGCACGCGCTCGAGTCCGCTCACCTTGCGGACTTCTTGCGCGATTCACGGCGGGGGCTCGATACACCGATCGGTGAGCATGGTGCTCAGCTCAGCGGGGGTCAGAGGCAGCGTTTAGGGCTGGCGCGTGCGCTCTACACTCGGCCCCGACTCCTTGTGTTGGATGAAGCAACGAGCGCGCTCGATGCGAGGACCGAGGCACTAGTCGCCGAGACACTGACTGCGCTGCGGGGGTCGGTCACGGTAGTGGCCGTCGCCCACCGAGCAGCAACAATGCGCGCGGCAGATCGGGTCGTATTCATGGCACACGGGCAGATCACGGCGACCGGCACCTTTGATGAGCTCAGGGCTGGGAATGAGTCATTCCGTGGCATGGTCGACTTGCTTTCTACCTCGAGCAGTGACCCGATTTCCCCTGAGGTACTGCGTCGCCCTACCGAGTCTGACGCAAACTGACAGACGTAAGCATTCCGAGGGTGGGCCAACGGCCTGCAGTGCGCAGTCTGGGGGGCAGCCGGATGGTCTCCACAGAAGTGACCTTGGGGAGCCCGTCGAAAAGCGAACGGTAGTCGTGCAACCAACCGTCGCGACTTCGACGGTGAGGAATTCGCCCATTCGTTTTCGACAGTTCAAGAGTCACCACACGACCACTAGCGATCCGCACCATTTCTCGAACCGCACGCCGCGCCGCAAGCGGGTTCGTATACAGAAGAACGGCGTCGGTAAAGACCACGTTGAAACTCGAATTGCCATAAGCCAGTTGGCGAGTTGCGTCGGCGGTTGTGAGGTTGACGTTGGGCCGGTCGAAACCCATCGCATCGAGGCGTTCGCGCCCCACTTCGATATTCGCCGGCGAGATATCGATTCCAGACAGTTCCCACCCAGGGGCTAGCTTTGAGAGTGCGATCAAGTTTGGTCCGTAAGAACACCCCACCTCCAAGACTCGTGCGGGCGTGTCGACGCCAATCTGGTCTACCAGGTACTTTGCCAACCACTCTCGATGAGGCAACCCGGCATTAGCCAAGGCGAACTCAGCGGTTGCACGGTCGCGAGCTTCCCATTTTCGGGCGCGGATGAGTCTCATCGGAATTGCCGCCTACCTGGCATGATGGCGCCCGCTTTTGGCCAACGCATATTGGTACGTCTGCGCAACCTTACTCGCCGACGAGGTTTCGCTGATGGAGTCCACGAGTGTCGAATTCGGCACTGGGCGGCCCGCTTCAATCACCTTCACGATGGCCGCAGCGACTGCCGCAGGATCCCGATCCACAATTAGTGAGCCCGTTTCTGGCGTAAGCCACCGGGAAACGTCACCAACGTCGACGCTAACCACTGGCACACCACATGCCAGTGCTTCCCGGACGATGTTGGGCGACCCCTCGAAGTCACTAAGCATCAGTACGCAGTCTGACCCAGCCAACAACTTGGCGACGTGGTCACGAGATACACCAGAATCCAAGACTTCAAGTCGGCACGGGAAGCCAGCGCCCTGCAGTGCCTCAACTGCAGCGTTTGCTAACGGACGACCCTTTTCGATCGGACGTCCACCTTGATAGAGGAATACGACTTTCTCAGTGGGTGACCACTCAAGGTCGCGGCGGGCAGCTTGCCGGTCTTGTGGGAAGAAGATCGTTGTGTCGAGTCCATCCGGTATTACCTGTACGTCTCCTCGGTGAACTCGGATCTGATTTCGGAGTTGGTCGCTGACACAAACAACCGCGGTTGCCCGGGCCGCGGCTAGTTTTGAGAATGTCGTCCGAACCAGACGCCTCGACCTTCTTTCGGTAACCACGGGGTTCAGGTCACTGCCGCGAAAAGTAACGACGAAGGGTGTTCGTGGCCCGGTCGCTAGTCCCGCTGTGAATGCGAGAAGTGAGCCCCAATGCGCATGCACGAGGTCTGGATTCGACTTTCGAATGTCCCTGCGAATCCCCGATACTTCCGAGGCCAGCGCTCGCGGGTTATGGGAGATGTAGTCGCCCCGAAATTGGACCACCGCAGGTTCATACCCCAGATCCGAAAGGTTTTCGATCTGTCGCTCCACGAAGACTGGGATGATCCCTTCGGCGGTGGCGGGGACAACGTGAAGGACGCGCGCAATCACCCGTCGATCACCGCTTGATATAGCTCAGTCATCTTGCGCATTTGGACGTCGGTGTCGTATTCCGCGCAAACCTTCTCGCGATTTCGCGCACCCATGCGAGCAAGGGCTTCGGAATCGGTCAACAATTTGCATGCCACGGCTGCCAACTGATCGGAGTCTCCTTCTGCGAAGAGGGCACCGCCCTCCCCTTCGGGAGTCCAATACTCGTTGTCCGAGTTGAGGGTCTGTATTACAGGCAACTCCATGGCCATCGCTTCAGCTGTACTAGCCGCCAGGCCAGCGTCCGCCAGCGACGTCGAGACGTACAAATCGCTGCAATCTAGGTAGTCGCGCAATTGTTCTTCTTCCAACATCCCAGTGAAGGTGACGCGATCGCCAACACCAGAATCTGAAGCCATCATCTGCAACGTGGCCAGTTCCGTACCATCGCCCACGACGACGAATTGGGCCTCGGGGACGGCAATCGCTATCGTGGGGATTGCCCTTACAAACGTGGCAACATCGTGAACCGGGTTGGGCGTTCGCGTACTAATCACCACAGGCCCACTCCCCAGCCTAAGGCGGCGCTTAAGTCCGGGATCGGTCCGGCGCTGAAATTTCTGGAGGTCGGTGCCGAAGATCAGCACTTCAATCTTGTCTGACTCGACGCCCAAATCCTCCAGCAGGGATACGAAGTGGAAACCATCGGTTGTGACGAGTTGCGCGTGTCGCAGGGCATCTGTCGTGAACCATTTGTTCGCCCGCGAGTTGTGAATGTCGTCGAGTAGGTCCGTTCCCCAGGGTGTGAGGACCAAGGGTGTGAAACGTGCGGCTCGTGCGGCCCAGGCGTATCCGCCCACGGAATGCGCGTGAACAACATCAGGCCTTAGTTCACGCAGTAGCCGACGAAGCTTTAGTTGAGTGGTCACCATCTTGACGGCTCGACGCGCGCGCCCTCCTCCAGCACGTTGGTTGAGTTTGTGGACCCGCACTGGCGCATATCCTTCGAGGGCTTCAGCGTTGAAGCTGATGACATCAACCTGGTGACCTTGCAGCGCGAACCATCGGGCCCATCGACGGGTGTGTGGCGCAAGCGCGTCACTGAGGATTACGAGTCGCAAGACATTCCTCCGCGTTCGATGTGTAGGGCAGTATCGCGCGGCGGCGCCGTCGCAGAGAAGCTTCGCCTTGAGTGTAGGGGTCGCGCAGCAAGTTCTGCGCGGAACAGGATGAGCGGTAGGTGGGTCGGTTGGAATGGCTGAGCGCCGGATCGCGGTGTCGAATGACCGGAGTTCACCGCACCATCGCTAGCTGATGCCAACGCGGCCGGCTTCGGCCATGATGTTGGTCAAGGGTCTGAATGGAGTTGGTTCCGGCGAGGAGAACAGATGTTTCGACGCACGTCCCGTTACCAACGCATTAATCGAGTGTCTCCCCGGGGGAAGCGAACGTTCGACGTCGTTGCAGCGGTGGCAGGCTTGGTTGTCGCGGCACCGGTGCTGGTTCCGACCGCGGTAGCCGTATGGCGGCACGACCGAAGCTCGCCGCTCTACGTCTCGACCCGTATCGGGAAATCGGGCGCGCCCTTCAAGATGGTCAAGTTGCGGTCTATGTCAGTTGGGGCAGATCAAGTCGGCGTAGATTCCACATCTGCCAGTGATCCCCGAATCACCGCCGTGGGCCACTTCATCCGCCAATACAAGCTTGATGAGCTCACACAGCTTTGGAATGTACTGCGCGGAGAGATGAGTCTGGTCGGTCCGCGGCCGAACGTTCAACGCGGCATCGACCGATACACAGATCAGGAACGGGTCCTGCTTAGCGTGAAGCCGGGGGTGACCGACTTCGCTTCGATCGTCTTCGCGGACGAAGCAGAGATCCTTGACGGCACTGCCGATCCGGATCAGGCGTATGACGAGCTGATTCGGCCTTGGAAGAGTCGGCTTGGTTTGTTCTATGTAGACCACCAGTCGATGTGTACTGACGCCTCGTTGGTTCTCTTGACAGCGTTGACAGTGGTCTCACGGGATGCTGCGCTAAGAGGCGTCTGTCAGCTCCTGAGCAGGTTGGGCGCCGACGCTGAATTGGTGCAGGTCTCACGGAGGAAGTCATCGCTTGTTCCTTCGCTTCCTCCAGGCAAATCGAAACCCACCGAGGTGGCTTGACTGATGGCCTGAAGCTCGCTGCGCATTCTGCGTCGCGCTAACTGCGCGAGGGGCTAGTAGGGTCAGCGCGACCCCGAATGCTGAAGCCGATAAGTGGAGTAATTGGTGCCTGAGTCGACCAAACGGATCCCCTTTTTCGACTACCCCGCCGTCTACGAACGCTTCGCGAGTGAGTTCCAAGCGGCACTCGCAGATGTCGGCCGCAGGGGGGCGTTTATCCAGCAGTCAGAGATTGACGAACTGGAGAAGATGCTCGCAGCGTACTCCGGGGTGGCTGACTGCGTCGCTGTGTCGAATGCAACCGTGGGTCTCCAGCTCGCAATGATGGCCGGTGGCCTAAGGCCGGGAGCAGAGGTCATTATTTCCAGCCACACGATGGTCGCGACTGCGTCCGCGATCTACTACGCGGGAGGCAAGCCTGTTCCCGTCGACATCGGGGCTGACCACCTCATCGATCCAGCGGCGGTGCGCGCAGCGGTTACTTCCGAGACGCAGGCGATCTGTCCAACTCAGCTCAACGGCCGGACTTGCGATATGGATGCTCTGACTCGGGTCGCCGAAGAGTCTGGACTAGATATTTACGAGGATTCCGCGCAGGGTCTCGGCTCCAAGTTCAAGGGTCGTGCGGCTGGCTCGTGGGGCAGAGGCAACTGTCTTAGCTTCTACCCAGCAAAGATCCTGGGCACTCTCGGCGATGGTGGCGCGATCCTCGTTAATGAGCCTGAACTCGCTGAGCAGCTGCGGCTCATGCGCGATCATGGGCGCGTCGATCGCGGCGACACCGTGTTGTGGGGGTTCAACGCCCGCATGGACAACCTGGCCGCTGCGTTCCTCCTCATCCAGTTGCGTCACTTTGACGAAACGGTCGCCCGCAGACGCGCTATCGCTTCGCGCTACCAGGAACGGCTGGCGGACGTCCCAGGTCTGAAGTTGCCGGAAGCGCCAGGTGCGAATGCTGACCATTTCGACACATTCCAAAACTATGAGCTTGAATCTGACTTCCGTGACGCGCTACAAGCTGGACTCAGCGAGCGCGGTATCGGCACCCTGCAGCAATGGGGTGGTTGGCCCATCCACCGATTCGAGAAGCTGGGATTCAATCAGAGAATCGAGAACGTCGATCGACTGTTCGCGCGGATGCTCATGATTCCGATGAACATGGCACTGACAGACGAGGACGTCGACTACATTTGCGAAGCCATCGAACAGATCGCCGAGACTCAGGAGCAGTCGTGAAGGAATTCAAGACCGAGGCTGAGCGCGCGGTCGGTCCACAGATCGCCGAAATCTTCGATCGGAGCAACGATTCGATCGAAGACAAATTGGGGGCATTCCCTCGGTACGTTCGGCGGCAACAACTTAAGCGGTTCCTCGCAATGTACGAGATCTTCAAAATGGCCCTGCCGGTCAAGGGCAGCGTCGTCGAATGTGGAGTGTTTCGTGGATTCGGCTTCATGAGTTGGCTAAAGCTCTCGACAATCCTTGAGCCTGAAAACCTGACTCGCCGCATCTACGGCTTTGACACGTTCGAAGGATTCCCAACGCTGAGCTCGCAGGATGACTACCGAGACTCTGTGACTGCCGTGGGCGGGCTCGCTGCCGATAGTGAAGAGGAACTCCGGCAGCTCGTTGCGCTGGCCGATCAAGACAGGTTTCTCGGGCATATCCCTAAGGCGGAGTTAATCAGGGGTGACATTGCCGAGACAGCACCAGCCTTCGTCGAGGCGAACCCACACCTGCTCGTCAGCCTCCTCTTCATTGACTGCGATCTTTTTGAACCGACCAAGGCAGCCCTCGAGAATTTTGTGCCCCGTATGCCCAAGGGCGCCATCCTTGCCTTCGACGAGTTGGACAATCCGCAGTGGCCCGGCGAAACCCTCGCGGTCCTCGAGTCGTTGGGGGTTGGGAGCCTGGAGCTCCGTCGGCTCGAGTGGGACCCCTACATCTCTTATGCGCGAATCGGGACATAGGTCGTGACGCAGCGGGCAGCTGAGCTGGCAAACCGAATCCGCAAGCACGCAGTCATGATGACTAACAAGGGCAAGTCGTCACACGTCGGAAGTGTTCTGGGGATGGCAGACATTTTGGGTGCGCTCTACGGCGAGGTGTTGCAGTACCGGTCGGATGATCCTGAATGGGCCGATCGCGACCGCGTGGTCCTGAGCAAAGGACACGCAGGGGCCGGGATGTATGCAGCCCTGGCAGAGAGCGGGTTCTTCGATCCGAGCGTGTTGGAGACCCACTGTGCCGACGGCTCGAAGCTCTCCGGACACGTCTCACATAGGGGTGTTCCAGGGGTTGAGTTCTCCACGGGAAGTCTGGGTCATGGATTGGGCGTCGCTTGCGGTATGGCGTTAGCTGCCCGCCGAAAAGCTCAAGAACACCGTGTGTTCTGCATCATGTCCGACGGCGAATGCGATGAGGGATCGGTCTGGGAGGCGTTGCTTTTCGCCGGCCATCACCAGTTAGGCAACCTCGTGGCAGTGATCGACTACAACAAGATTCAGAGCCTTGATTCAGTGGAAAATACCCTCGCGCTGGAGCCGCTCCGCGACAAGTTGGAGTCGTTCCGATGGCGAGTACTCGAGTCACCGGGGCACGACGTGGGTGCCTTGGCGGCAGCACTCGACGTCGACGCGAGTGCACAAACGCAACCAACCGTGGTGATCGCTCACACCACTAAAGGCAAGGGTGTTTCTTTCATGGAGGGTTCGGTCCTTTGGCACTACCGAACCCCGCAAGGGGAAGAGTTCGCGGCGGCGATGGCAGAGTTGGACACCGCATGAGGGACACATTCGCGGCTGAACTGCTGGCCGCAGCGCGACTTGATCCTCGCATCATGTTCCTTACTGGAGACCTTGGATTCGGCGTCTTTGAGACCTTAGCGAAAGAGCTGCCAGAGCAGTACCTAAACGTTGGCATCGCTGAGCAGAACATGGTTGCGGTCGCCACAGGGCTGGCGCTCGAAGGCAACATCGTCTTTACATATTCGATTGGGAACTTTCCGGTATTGCGATGTCTGGAACAGATTCGCAATGACGCTGCCTACCACGCTGCAAATGTCAAGGTGGTTTCCGTCGGGGGCGGGTTTAGTTATGGGCCCCTCGGGATGTCACATCATGCGACTGAGGACATCGCGATCATGCGCGCGATCCCGGAGATTGAGTCCTTCATCCCGGGAACGAAGGGTGAGGTCTCCACTGCACTCAAACAGATCATTGACCACCAGGGAACCTGTTACCTGAGGCTCGACAAGTCTGTCGGTACTGACAACGACACGGAGTTGGAGATTCACCCAGGACCTTGGAACGCCTTGCGGAACGGCGCTGACATCACTCTGGTTGGGTGCGGTGGGATCGTCGGGGAACTTCAAGAAGCCGCAGTTTCGCTCGAAGCCCAAGGCATCTCCGCGCGGGTTGTGAGCGCTGTGCGAGTGCCGGTAGAAGCGGAAGACGTGGTCTCTGCACTCGGCACGCCACCCATCGTGATCACAGTCGAAGAACACGTGATTTCCGGTGGCATAGGGGGGCTGGTCGCTGAAGCCATTGCAGACCTTGGGGTACAGAAGCGGCTAATTCGGCTAGGAATCCGCGGAGTGTTCGTTTCGGAGGTCGGTTCGCAGAGGTACCTTCGCCGACAAATTGGCATTGATGGCCCGTCGCTGGTGAAAGTTGCATCCGCGGCGCTAGCGTAGTTTGGTGAAAATGGGACGAGTTAGACATTCTTCTCGTCCGGTTGAGAGCAAGCCAAGCGCAAACAAACCGGTAAGTTGGATACACAATCGAGGACTCGTCGACGAAGGGTGACAGGTGTCGGCTCTCTGGAACCGTAGGCAGCAGTTTGATGACCTAGTTCTAACTGCTCGAGGCGCAGCTAGTTTGGCGGCGGCGTTGTCACGCGCGATGATTTTCGACCCGACTCTTTACGCTGCAGTGGAGCTGTCGACGAAACCTCGCCGCGCGCTTCGTGAGTTGGCCTTGGCGGCTATGGCGAAGCACCACTTGGCTCGCCTAAGGCCGTCACAGGTCACTGACCCACACGCGCTGGACGCTGGACCACCGCACGTCTTGGGACGCTTGGACCACTACGGGCAACTCGTGGTGACGGGTGAACTTCAAGAGTGCTGTCGAACGCAGGCTCTGCCACGAATCGTTGAGGCTAGTGATGCGGTCGATCGTACGCGGTCGCAGATTGAACTGTTGTGTACCGGTAAGAGCTTGGTCGTGCGCAAGCGTCTCTTCGGCGCGCAGGCAGATCGTCGATTCATCAGGGAAGTGCGGGCGTTGAAGAAGCTCGAAGGCAATGAGGTAAGCGCCCCATGCATCCTCGATCTCGATCCAGTCGCGCTCACCATCACCCTCCCTTACCTTGGGCGCACGCTGGAGCAAGATCTTCTCGACGCGGGTGCAGTCCTGACGGGTTTGGCACTGGGTAATCGAGTAGGTAAGAACCTGTCAGAACCGGAAGTATTGGAGGCGTACAACGCCGAGGGCGCTAGTGTCCTTTCAGAAACGAACCCGGAACTGCGTGAACGAGTGTTCACTCTGTTGCAATCAGTTCACCGCGCGGGTGTCACTGTTCGTAGTGTCTCCTACAGCAACATTGTGATCTCTGCCCAGGGGGAACTCTCGATCATTGACTTTGATGCTGCCACAGTGCACGGTCGACCTAAATCCACAGCATGCCTGATCGACCGTGACCGCGACCTCGAGTCTTTCAATGACGCTTTTGGAGGGTCCGCATGGACGCGGCGCCGTCTAAAGACTGCGATTGCTGGGGGAAGCCCGGTGCTGGCGGAACCATATGCTCCCGCCTATATCGGACACGGTGTTGTGTTTGGGCGTCTTGCAAACCCATCGAGCGGTTTCGGAAAGTGGCATTTTGTTCTACGTCGAACACTTCGGCCGCACTGTCAAGGCGCGAAGGTTATCTCAGTTGGGACGAACAATTCCGCAATCGAGCTGGAGCTAATGCGAAATGGTGCGATCGGGGCAGTGTGCTACGAGCTTGACTCGAGTTTCGCTGACCAGGCTCGCTTCTTGCACGCTGCGTTCGAGTGGGCAGACAACAAGAAATACGATCTCGAGGTGCGAAACGACAGTATGGAACGAGTCACCTCTGAGCACTCACGCTTCGGCCTGGCCATGGCGCTATGTTCTCTCTACTATCTCCCCGCTGATCGCATGGATGCCGTGGCATCTCACCTGGCCTCGCTCGCCCGCACCGTTGTGCTCCAGTGCAATATCAGCCAGAGCATTGGTCGAGAGGACCCCGATCAATATCGCCGAGCTTCTGTCCAATTTGCTCGTGCGCTTCTCACGGGGCTCGATTTTTGCTCGGTCAAGACTGTGCTGCCAGCAAAGTATTCGCGCCCACTCGTGATTGGAAGCGTTTGATGTTGAACGTAGCCCAGAACTCGAGCGCCTTGGTTACCAATGGCCACGCAGCAGTCGGTACTTGTTGAGACCGTCGTCAGCTACTCGATCAACGCAACCCGCCGAGGAACCTCATGTAGATTGCCGAATGAATATTCGCACCAATCCGTAGGTTCGCACCAACACACAGAAATGCGGGGACGCGATGCCACTGCGCGACTATCTGGCGGTCGTGCGACGACACTGGATCGGGATCACCGTTGCGGCAATCGCGGGTGCGGTTGTGGCGGCCGTGCTCTCGGTGTCGTCAACGCCGGTCTACACCGCCACTGCGCAGAATTTCGTTGCTTTGACATCGGGGACGAGCGATGCGGATGCTCTAAACGGCGCGCAGTTTGCGGCACAACGAGTCAAGTCCTATACCGAGATTGTTAGCAGCCCCGATGTCCTCGCCCCAGTTGTCGCTGAGCTAGGACTACAGAAAACGCCTGCGGCGCTGGGCAGCACGATTACTGTGACAAATCCACCGAGCACGGTGTTGTTGCTGGTGAGCGCGACTGATTCCAACCCAGTGATGGCTGCGGAGATCGCGAATGCCGTTTCGGTTCAGCTCGGCAAGGTGATAGGCAAGCTGGAAACGCCCAATTCGGCGACTGTGGCGCCAGTCAAAGTCACGTTGACGGACCCGGCGACCCCACCGACTTCGCCATCCGCACCCAGAACTCGTACCAATGTCGTATTGGGATTCATAGTCGGACTCGGTGTGGGAGTTGCGTACGCATTTGGGCGCAACGCGTTCGACAACACCGTGAAGACCCAGAGTGACCTCGACAGGCTCGTTGACGCACCTGCTCTGGGAGTGGTGTTGTTCGACCCAAATGCGAAGCACCAGATACTAAACGCATTGGATTCAAAGTCTGCAATGTCTGAGGGATACCGCACCATCAGGACCAACTTGAAGTACATCAACGTCGATGACCCCGTCAGAGCGTTAGTCATTACCTCAGCAGCGCCGGGCGAGGGTAAGTCGACCGTTGCGTGCAATATGGCGATTGCCGCCGCTCAGGCAGGCAGGAAGGTATGTCTTGTTGAGTCAGATCTACGGCGCCCACGCGTTACCGAGTACCTTCAGGTGTCAGCGGCGATCGGTCTGACTGAGGTTCTAGCTGGTCAGATCAAGCTCGAGGCCGCACTCCACGATTGGGGGCAAGGTTTGCTGACCGTATTGCCACCAGGCGCGATTCCCCCGAACCCGAGCGAGATTCTTGGCTCGCACCAAATGGCCCAAGTTATCGCATCCTTGAAGCAGAGTTTTGACCTCGTAGTTCTCGATACTCCTCCGCTTCTGGCGGTATCAGATGCCGCAGTCTTGGCATCGCAGACGGATGGCGCGATTGTGGTCGTGCGCCATAGCAGCACCTCGCGAGACGCGGTCAGTAACGCAGTCGCCGCTCTCCATCAGGTGAACGCGAGGATCTTGGGAACGGTACTGAATGCTGTCCCAGCTAAGCGCCGCGGCGGTTATGGGTACGGGTATGGATATGACGACGGAGCTGGGAAGCCAGATCTGCCTGTAACAGCGGTACCCAGTGTCGAACGGCCGACGCGTGCATAGCGCCTACCACAACTGGGCGACCAAGCCGCTGGTACGTGCGGTCGTGATTGCCGTCCTGGCGGTCGGAATGCTTGTCTCTTGCTCGTCCGGTCGAGATGGCGCCAATTCCAGCTCAACCTCGGTACTGACTACGGCGAACCAACAAGACGCCGTATTTGCCGCGCAACTCATTGAACTGAGCGAACAGTTAGTCGCAATCACCGACATTCTGTCCGCCAAGACAGACGACCCAACGGCGCTCGCCAACCTCGCGAAACTCGAACGGATCGCGAACGAGCGCATCATCCTCGCGAAGGGCTGGCTGCAACGTTGGGGCCGCACCGCCGTCGAAGCACCTGTGGCACCAGGAACGCTGACGGAGCAACAACTTGACCTGCTCATCGAATCCAACGGAACCAAGCTCGCCGCCGCGATCGCATCGGCAGCTGAGAGTCAGCTCGAGGGAACGCTCGAGATATCCGAGGCCGAGGTCGCCCACGGAGAGAACACCAGCGCGAAGCAGGTCGCACAGCAACTGATTGGACAGACGAAAGCTGAATTGTCGATCTTGAACCAAATTGTCACTTAGTGTTACGCCGTTCGCGTCACATTTGGCCAAACTTTCGATCAGCGCGTCGCATGTGCCCGCTCACATGGCCTACTATGCAGACTATGGCTACCCGTGGGTCTGCTCCCCTCAAGGGCATCGCAGCGACAGTCTTGACTGTCGGCCTCGTTGCGTCTGTGGCAGCACCAGCCTCATCCGCACCCACTCCTCGTACGACGACCGCCCAGTGTTCCGCAGTCGCAAACACAAGTGGCGGCACCGGATACGTCATCGTGGACACCACGGACAATACATCGTGTGTGGTAAAGGCCAACGGAACCTGGGTCTGGTCAAACGGGGCGGTAGTCGCCCGCAACAAGACTGTGAAGTTCAAGGGCAGTCTGATGCCGATCAACCGTGGCGACATGGTCGCCAAAGTCAAGGCCCGCTTCATCCGGGGCAAGAAGGTCTACGTGAAGTGGATCAAACTCCGCCCGAATCGCACCTTCGCGACGAACTACAAGTTCAAGAAGAAGGGCAACTGGACCGCCGTATTCAGCTACAAGGGCAAGTCCGTGACGACGAAGGTCAAGGTCAAGTAGACCGAACCGCATTCCCACAAGACTTCAAAACAGGGCCTGAGCTAACAGCTCGGGCCCTGTTGTATTGAAATCAACTGCTGGTTCAACATCGGCTGCTCAATGACCTTCGGCGCCGAGTTCAACAACGCCGGATCACCAAACTCCGTGTAGTCCACTGTCACGCCCTTGCGTTCCCCGCGCTTGAGCTCAACCCCAAACATCGCGACCGGGTGCCCGCGCTCCGCACCAACAAACAACTGCTGCGGGCTTGCGCTGCTCAGGAATGCCCCCCGCGGCAGGTAGACCGCAACCCGCAGCCGGTTGGAACCGTCCGCACTCCCGTCGAGTCCGAATAGCTGTTCGCGGTCCCCCCGCCCGAAGTAGTCGTCAGTCGGCAACTTCGCAGGCGGGTTGTTGAACAACTCCACCGTCATCGTTGAGCGCCGACCCCCGGCCACGCACTCCCCGCCCTTCAACGCCACCGACGTGTACAGGAACGCATCCATCTTGTTGCCCGCGTTGTTGTTCACCACGGCCATGGAGATCGGCCCAGGCTCATCCGGCACAACGCCGCCAACCGGTGACGGCGCGAGTGACTCCTGGACTGCCGCATCAGCGGCCCACAGGAACACGCTGCGATCGAGTACCGCACTCGCGAGCTTGCCCATCAGCTGGATCGGCGACGTCTGCCCGCTCGACACCTTCTGGATCAGTTGGCTCATCACCTTGGTGACGAACTCGTCCTTCTTCACCGGGTCCGGGTAGTTCTCGTACACCCCGACCGTCAGGATCTGCACGGCGTTCGCGCCCGTCACGGTGATGCCATCGACGGTGACTCCGCCCACGGCCTCGATGAGCAGAGCCGTCGCCCGCTGATCGAGGGCAAGCACGGCGTCGGGGACGTCGCCGGTCTGCTTGCTCCACATGCTCGAGATCAGTTCGCCCGCGTACGGGTAGTTGGGACTCAGGTTGACCCCGTAAACCTCCGCCAATCGGGCGGGGCCCCACAGTGCCTGGGAGTCCTCGGGCAGCAGGTTCGGGTTCGCCTTGGCCGTGAGTTGATCGTTGGCGGCGATCGTCTGGGCCTTCGCCTTGCCCTGGTCCATCTCGACGACCGCGAAACTGCCGAGCAGCCCGCCCGTTCCCCGGGCCTCGCCGCCGTTCTGCAGCGCGATGAACCACTTCTGCGGACTCTGCGAACCGAGCAGCACCGCGATCGACGGCAACGTCTTGACCAGGAGGGTGAGCTCGGGGAGCAGTTGCTGCGCCTCATCAAGTGCCTCAGCCACAGTGCCCTGCAGCGGACCATAGGCGGCGGTTGCCTCTAGCGATTCGACGTCTGCGGTGAACTCCTGCAGCGCGATCGCTAGCTGATTCGCGGCGGGCGTCAGGTTCGTCAGGACCGCAGTGGGGACCAGCTGTGCGTCGGCGGTGGAGGCAGTCTCAAGCTGGCGCGCGAGGTCGAGGAACCCCTGCGACGCCTGCGCCACGTTGTTCGCGCCGGTGGTGAGCGTGCTTGCCGCCCGGACGGGATCGCCGATCGCTGGGATGTACTGCGTGATCAACCAGGCGGGCGACTTGGTGTACGCCGAGATCGCTTCGACGTTGCCTTGCAGACCCTCGACCGAGGTGATGAGGCCTGAGAGGTTGCCGGAGTCGGCGTTGGCTTTGGCCGAGGTCGCGTTGACGCGGGCCTCGTTGACCTCCATGCCGATGATGACGGCCGAGAAGCTCGCGCCGACAGCGAGGGCGACGATGACGGCGATGACCTCGATGACGACCTGGCGACCAGCCGAGCGGCGCGTGGTGGAGGGCGGCGCGGTCGAGGGCATGGGGTGATCGTAAGCGACTCAGTTGGTGGACGCGGGGGAATGCCGGGAGGTGTGCGTGGGATCTAGTCTAAGCTAGATTAGTCTAAGTTAGACAAGACTAATTCCATCCGAGTGAGAGGGCCGCGACCAATGCAGACCTACACGTGGCCTAGCGCACCGTCATTCATTGGCCGCACAGATGAACTCGCCAGCATGGAACGGTGGTGGGCCTCGCCATCTCGTGAACCGCTGAACCTCTACGGGCGACGCAGGGTCGGCAAGAGTTGGCTCTTCAGAATGTTTGCGCACCGCAAGCCCGCCCTCGTGCTTGTCGCAGAGCGAACAACACCAGGCCGCCAGATGGAGAAGTTCTCGCGGCAGCTCGCTGAACAACTTGGCGTGACACCTCGGATCGAGGACCTCGGTGATCTGTTCGATGCGATTTTCGCCGTCTCCAACTCAAAGTGCCTGGTCGTCATCGATGAGTTCCCGTACCTGCTCGGCTCAACTCAACGCGAGATCAACGCGTCCTTGTCGAAGGTGCAGGCCTCGATGGAGCGACACCGCGATAGCTCGCCAGTGAAGATCGTGCTGTGCGGGTCCGCTGTTGCCCAGATGGAAGATCTGCAAACAGTGCAGAACCCGCTTCACGGTCGCCTGCAGCCGTTGGCGTTGCAACCACTGCCCTTCTCCGGCGCGCGGCTCTTCATGCCAGCCCTCACGGTCGATGAGCAACTCGTTCGCTACTCGATCTCTGGGGGAATGCCCAGGTACCTTGAGATGTTGTCTGGGAAGTCGCTAGTCGAAGCGCTCACGAACCACGTCGTCGACCGGAACTCTCCGCTGTTCTCCGAGCCGCCAAACGTTCTGCAGTCGGAACTCCGAGAGGTTCCTACCTACTTCGCAATACTCTCGGCCCTCTCATCTAAGCCCGCGGGGACGCCGCTCATCGCAGAGAAGACGAGCGTTGACGTTAAGCGGTTGGGGCCGTACCTGAGGCGGCTGCAGGAACTGAAAATTGTCAGAGAACGTGGACCTGCCGGAGCGAACTCCAACGCACGAGACCGGCAGTGGGTCTGTGAAGACGACTTCTTCCGATTCTGGTTCCGCTTTGTTGCCCCGTACAAGGACCATCTGGAATCAGGCGCATCCGCGCACGAGTACGTCGTGCAACACGTCTTGCCTGGTTTGCCCGACCACACTGCCCAGACCTTTGAGCGAGTGTTTAGGCGATACGTGCGCCAACAGTTCACCGGACCCTCCCAGGTCGATTCGTGGTGGGGGCACGCGTTGAACGAGCAACGCAAGACGAAGCAGCGTTTCACCGAAGAGATCGATGTTGTTGGGTTGAGCGGGCGGAAGGTCCAGGTCGCAGGAGAAGCCAAGTGGACGACGAAGAGCATGCCGGTCTCTGTGCTCCGGGACCTTCAGGCGTTCAAATTGCCCGCAATGGCTCAGGCTGGGTTCGTCACGGATGAGGCGCAGATTGTGCTTTGCAGTCGCAGGGGCTTTGCGAAGGCGCTACTCGATGAATCCGTACCCGGTGTCGAGTTGGTCGATGCGCAGACGATGCTCGCCGCACTGAGGTAATTGGGTTGGTGGCTGGTGCGTGCGTGAGGGTTGGGGTGCCTTCGCGGGGTGGCAGGCATTCGATACAGGCGACCTGTGGGCTTGTTCTATAGGAGATTCTGTCTGCGTATAAGAGATTCTCATATACGTCTTTAGAGTGTCCTATACGGCAGGCTTCGCCGCCAACTTACCCGCCAGCGCGCTGCGCGGCGAGGAACGCCCGCGTCTGCACCATCATGTTCGCAGCTGCGATCTCTCTCGCGTACTCCTCGCGTAGGCGGGGTTCACCGATCTCGTCGCGGCGGACCTCGACCGTGCGCAGGCCACCGTTCTCAACGTCGTGAACCGCTGAGCTGATCGCTGCCGTCAGGCTCTGCGCCTTGCGAACGAAGTGCCCGCAGCTCTCGCCATCAACAACCTCAAAGATGGCGTCGGAGCAGCCAGCGTTGAACAGTGCGTCGAGGTCGTCATCGCTCGGTAGCCGATCGAGGACAAGCGTGAACTCGTAA